>CALZHS010000412.1 GCA_945787265.1 uncultured Gammaproteobacteria bacterium
CCGGCACCGAAATCAAGGTCGAAGGCGAAGAACTGCTGATTATGCGCGAAGATGACATCATCGCTGTTGTTGAATAATTCGGAATATTAAAGAGGTTAAACTCAAATGAGTGCAAAAGACGTAAGATTTGGTGACGATGCGCGTACGCGCATGGTCCACGGCGTTAACGTTCTGGCGAACGCCGTAAAAGTAACCCTGGGTCCCAAGGGCCGTAACGTGGTTCTCGACAAGAGCTTTGGCGCACCAACCGTGACCAAGGACGGCGTGTCCGTGGCCAAGGAAATCGAACTCGAAGACAAGTTCGAGAATATGGGTGCCCAGATGGTAAAGGAAGTGGCTTCACATACTTCTGATATCGCAGGCGACGGTACCACCACCGCAACTGTTCTGGCCCAGGCGATTGTTCGCGAGGGCATGAAAGCGGTTGCTGCCGGCATGAACCCGATGGATCTGAAGCGCGGCATCGACAAGGCGGTTGAAGCTGCAGTCGAGCACCTCCAGTCCATTTCGACTCCGTGCGCTGACACCAAGGCGATTGCCCAGGTCGGCACTATTTCTGCAAACTCGGATAGCAGCGTCGGCGATATTATCGCGGAAGCGATGGAAAAAGTCGGTAAAGAGGGTGTCATCACCGTCGAGGAAGGCTCATCTCTGGCCAACGAACTCGATGTTGTCGAGGGTATGCAGTTCGACCGTGGTTACCTGTCACCTTACTTTGTCAACGAGCAGTCAACCATGTCGGCCGAACTCGAAGACCCGGCGATCCTGCTGTTCGACAAGAAGATTTCCAACATCCGTGAATTGCTGCCGATCCTCGAATCGGTTGCCAAGGCGAGCAAGCCATTACTGATTATCGCCGAAGACATCGAAGGCGAAGCACTGGCAACCCTGGTGGTCAATACCATGCGCGGTATTGTCAAGGTTTGCGCCGTTAAGGCTCCGGGCTTTGGCGATCGTCGCAAGGCCATGCTGCAGGACATCGCGGTCCTGACCGGTGGCCAGGTGATTTCGGAAGAAGTCGGCCTGAGCCTCGAGAAGGCAACCCTGGAAGATCTTGGTTCGGCCAAGAAGGTAACCGTCACCAAGGAAAATACCACGATTGTTGACGGTGCCGGTTCGGCCGAGGATATTAAGGGTCGTATTACCCAGATCAAATCGCAAATCGAGGAATCGACTTCGGATTACGATACCGAAAAAATGCAGGAGCGTCTTGCCAAGCTGGCCGGCGGTGTCGCCGTGATCAAGGTGGGTGCCGCAACCGAAATCGAGATGAAGGAAAAGAAAGCTCGCGTCGAAGACGCGTTACACTCCACTCGTGCTGCGGTTGAAGAAGGCGTGGTACCCGGCGGTGGTGTTGCCCTGATTCGAGCGCGTGCCGCGATCAAGGATCTCAAGGGTGATAACCACGACCAGACTATCGGCGTCGACATTACCCGTCGGGCCCTGGAAGAACCGATACGTCAAATTGTCGCCAATGCCGGTGATGAAGCCTCCGTGGTTACCAATAATGTCGAGGAAGGCAAAGGAAATTATGGTTACAACGCGGCTACCGGTGAATACGGTGACATGATCGAAATGGGTATCCTCGATCCGACTAAAGTGGCACGTTCTGCCCTGCAGAATGCGGCTTCAGTGGCCGGTTTGTTGATCACCACCGAGGCGATGATCGCCGAAGCACCGAAGGACGATGGACCTGCTATGCCTGATATGAGCGGGATGGGCGGCGGCATGGGCGGCATGGGCGGCATGATGTAATTTCGCCTGCTGCGCTTGCATCTGCGGCGTTGGGATTCGGCTCGAGACGCTCACATACGGTCTGTATGCTCGCGCCATCTCACCGAATCCCGCCTTGCAGCTGCTGCGCTCGCGACGACGAAATTTGAGTTTCGCCATACTGACTAGAAAAGCCCCGAATTCTCGGGGCTTTTTTTGTTCTGACTGCTGCGCTCGCAATAGCGGCGTTATTTTTGCCGGTGAGACGCTCACGTACTCTAAGTACGTTCGCGCCGTCGCCGTCAAAAATGCCTTGCTCTTGCTTCGCTCGAGCACATGGATGTGCGAGTGCCGGTTGCGCCGGGAGCGCAAACCGGCCTCCGACACCAGAAACCCTTCTGGTCTCGCAGAGGACCATTAATGAAGAAGCCCCGAATTCTCGGGGCTTTTTTCGCCTCAGCCTTTGTGCAGGGATGTTTGAGTGCCTGTCCCCGGTTAAACTTTAAACATTTAACTTGATCTGTGTCGGTATTTGCTTTCGCGGGTTGGGAGAATATTGCCGCATGGCAACCAGAAAACCCGTTTCTCTGAAGTACGCAGACCTTTACCAGGCCTGCGATCTGGGGCAGTTTGATTTTAAGACGACAGCGGATCTTGAGCCGCTGGATCAACCCCTCGGCCAGGATCGAGCGCTGGAGGCGATCGAGTTCGGCGTAGACATCGCGCAACAGGGTTTCAACCTCTTTGTCGTGGGTAATACCGGTCTCGGAAAGCATGAACTGGTGCAGCAA
>CALZHS010000413.1 GCA_945787265.1 uncultured Gammaproteobacteria bacterium
ATCGAGGGCGACGCCTTTCATCGCTACAACCGCCAGGAGATGAAAGCCGCGATGGCGCACGCAGAGGAAGGCGGTAACAAGAATTTCAGTCACTTCGGTCCGGAAGCCAACCTATTGTCAGAGCTCGAAGACGTGTTTCGACAATACAGCGAAACCGGCACTGGCAAGACACGCCACTACGTGCACGATGACAAGGAAAGTGAAATTTACGGCGTGGCACCGGGAGATTTCACCGAGTGGGAATCTTTCCCCGAAGATACCGACCTGTTGTTTTACGAGGGCCTGCACGGCGCGGTTAAGACCGCCCAGGCTGATGTCGCCCAGTATGCGGACCTGAAAGTCGGCGTGGTGCCGGTCACCAACCTCGAGTGGATTCAGAAAATTCACCGCGACAAGGCCGCGCGCGGTTACTCGGCCGAGGCAATTACCGACACCATCCTGCGCCGTATGCCGGATTACATCGAGTACATCTGCCCGCAGTTCACCAACACCGATATCAACTTTCAGCGTGTGCCCGTCGTCGATACCTCGAACCCGTTTATCGCGCGCTGGATTCCGACCGCGGACGAGTCGATGCTCGTTATCCGATTTGCAAACCCGCGCGGCATCGATTTTCCCTACCTGCTGAACATGATTCACAACAGCTTCATGTCGCGGCCGAACGTTATCGTCGTGCCCGGCGGCAAGATGGATCTCGCGATGCAACTCATATTCACGCCGCTGGTGCTGCAGATGGTTGAGCGTAAGCGCCGCGCGGCTTAACGGAGAGAATAAATGGATACCAAGGTTCAAAAAGATCAGAGTAAAAGCGAAAGCCGCCGGCTCATGGGCAACGCCATCCGTGCACTATCGATGGATGCAGTGCAAAAGGCCAATTCGGGACATCCCGGCATGCCGATGGGCATGGCCGATGTCGCCAGCGTACTGTTTGCCGATTTTCTGAAATTCGATGCTGCCGCGCCGGACTGGCCGGACCGTGACCGTTTCATTCTGTCGGCAGGCCATGGTTCTATGCTGTTGTACAGCCTGCTGTACCTGTGCGGTTACGAAGACATGACCCTTGATGAAATCAAGAATTTCCGCCAGCTTGGGTCAAAAACCGCGGGCCATCCCGAGTATGGCTATGCCGGGGGTATCGAAATGACGACCGGGCCGTTGGGGCAGGGCATTGCCACCGCGGTCGGGATGGCGCTGGCCGAGAAGAAACTGGCGACCGAGTTCGGTGATGAAATCGTCGATCACTATACCTACGTACTCGCTGGCGACGGTTGCCTGATGGAAGGACTAAGTCACGAGGCGATCGACTTTGCCGGTCATCTTAAACTGTCCTAGCTGGTCGTGCTGTTCGACAATAACGGTATTTCTATCGACGGCGCCACCAGTCTGACCACTTCGATGAACCAGTTGAGTCGCTTTGAGTCTGCTGGCTGGGATGTTTGTTATGTCGATGGCCACGATCCCGCGGCGATTACCGAGGCCATCGCGAAAGCGAAACAAACCGACAAGCCGTCGCTGATCGCCTGTAAAACCGTGATTGGTTACGGTGCCCCGAACAAGCAGGGAACCGCGGCAACCCACGGAGCGCCGCTGGGTGCAGATGAAATTGCGCTGGCGCGCGAATCCCTGAATTGGAGCAGTGCCCCGTTCGAGGTGCCGGAAAATATATTGAAAAGCTGGCGCAGCTGCGGTCAGCGTAACGCCGATTCGAGGCAGCAGTGGCAGGCCCGGGTCGAGGCAATGCCGGCAGACCGACGCGAACGCTTCGAGGCAATGCTCGGCGGTTCCCTGGGATCGGAATTTCAAACCTGTATCCAGGCGCTAAAACAGCGTTTCAGCGATGAACAGCCGAAACTCGCGACCCGGCAGTCCTCGCAGCAGGTGCTCGAGTCGTTAATCGATGTCGTGCCGGGACTGGTTTCAGGTTCGGCCGACCTGAGTGGCTCCAACGGCACCAAACCCGGCAATGCAGTGTCGCTGACTCGGGACGATTTCGGCGGCAACTATATCCATTACGGCGTACGCGAACACGGCATGGCGGCTGCGATGAACGGTATTGCTCTGCACGGTGGTTACATTCCGCTGTCCGGCACCTTTCTCGCGTTTGCCGATTACAGCCGTCCGGCGATCCGTCTCGGAGCGCTTATGAAACAGCGCGTGGTGCATGTGATGACGCACGATTCGATCGGTCTCGGCGAGGATGGTCCGACACACCAGCCGGTCGAACAGATTGCATCCTTGCGTGCGATGCCGAACCTGATGGTATTTCGCCCGGCGGATGCAGTAGAAGTTGCAGAATCCTGGGCCTGTGCCCTTAACGAGACCGCATCTCCATCGGTGATATGCCTGACGCGCCAGGGGGTGCCGACGATACGCACGCGCTATCGCCGCGAAAACATGGTCGCGCGCGGTGCTTACCTGCTGCGCGAGCCGCTCGGCAGGCGCAAGGCCACCTTGCTCGCCACCGGCTCGGAAGTCCAGATTGCACTCGAAGCAGCAGACA
>CALZHS010000414.1 GCA_945787265.1 uncultured Gammaproteobacteria bacterium
AATGTCGGCATCATGGTGCTCGAGATGCAGGAAACCGGCGATCTGCAGCAGTTTATCGACGACATCAACTCGGCCGTGGACAGCATCACCGATTTTCCGGACGATGCCGAGGATCCCCTGATCGACGAACTGGGCCGCACCTCGGCGGTCGTCAGCGTTGCGATTAGCGCGGATCTGTCCAGGCCCGAGCTGAAGGCGCTGGCCGAGCACTACCGGGAGCGCCTGCTGGCATTGCCCGAAGTTCCGATGGTCGACGTCAGCGGTTTCTCGACCCACGAGTTGAGCGTGCGCGTCAAGGCTGAAACCCTGCGCCGATATCGGCTCAGTATCCAGGATATCGCCAACCTGATTCAACAACAGGCGGTAGACCTGCCGGCCGGAATTCTCGAGGCTGACCAGCGCTCCTACCAGATTCGGGTCGAAAACGAGCGCCGCACGGTGGAAGAACTCTCGGACCTGGTGGTGCTGCATGACGCCAAGGGCGGGCGCCTGCGCCTCGGCGATATCGCGACGATTATCGACGAGTTTACCGATAACGAGGTGCGTGTCGAACTTGACGGTCATCCGGCGGCGCTGCTGCAGATCAAGAAGAATACCGGCGACGATACGCTGACGGTTTACAACGCGGTGCAGGACTTCGTCGATGCTGAAAATGCAATGCTGCCGGAATCGACCCGGCTCGTGATTACCCAGGACTCGGCATCCATCGTCAAGGATCGGCTGCAGCTGCTGACCAGGAACGGCTGGCAGGGATTGCTGCTGGCGACGCTGACGCTATTCCTGTTCTTCAGCTGGCGCTATACGTTCTGGGTCGCGCTCGGGCTGCCAATATCCTTTATCGGCGGGCTGATGATGATGAGCCTGTTGGGTGTCTCCATTAACATGATATCGATGGTCGCGCTATTAATGGCGATCGGTATTCTGATGGACGATGCCATTGTTATTTCCGAGAGCATCGAGAACGAGTACCGGTCGGGGAAATCTCCATTACAGGCCGCGGTTGCAGGAATTGAAAAGGTCGGCCGCGGTGTGCTGTCGTCTTTCGCTACCTCGGCGATGCTGTTCGGCAGCCTGTTATTCTTGAAGGGGGATATGGGGCAGGTACTGGGTGTGTTACCGGTGGTGCTGTTGTCGGTGTTGACGATCAGCCTGGTGGAAGCCTTTCTGATACTGCCACACCACCTGGTGCACTCCCTGCAGCATCACAGGAACCAGGAAAAAGCGAACTGGCGCAAGCGCTTTGAAAAGAAATTTGACTGGTTGCGCGCGGAGGTCGGCGAAATCGCGGATCTTGCGATTCGCTTTCGATACCTGACGGTTGGCTCCGCGATCGGTTTGTTTATTGTCACCATCAGCCTGTTTCCGGCCGGAGTGATCAAGTTCAAGGCTTTTCCGGACCTGGAGGGAAATGTGCTCGAGGCGCGTATTATCATGCCCCAGGGAACCCCATTCGATCGCACCGAAGCGGTGGTCGCCCGCTTGCTTGAGAGCCTGCGCGAAGCCGAACGGCAATTGCCACCCGAGGAGGAAGGTGAACTGATTCGGCATATCCAGGTTTTTTACAGCAACAACGCGGATGCTGGCGAGCAGGGCGCTCACCTGGCCACCATCAGCCTGGACCTGCTCGATTCGGAACGGCGCAATACGTCATTAAATGAATTACGGCGACGCTGGCTCGAGACTACCGGGTCGATTTCGGACGCGGTTTCGGTGCAGTTCAAGGAACCGGCACTGGGCCCGGCCGGTCAGGCAATCTCGATTCGATTGCAGCACGACGACCTGCAACAACTTTCGAGTGCCTCGTGGGAGTTACAGACCTGGCTCAACGGCTATCCCGGTGTCTCCAACGTGATGGACGACTTGCGCCAGGGCAAGCCCCAGTTCTCGGTCAGCCTGCTGCCGGGATCGCTGGTGTCGGGTCTTAATGCGCAACAGCTTGCACAGCAGTTGCGCGCCGCCTACCAGGGGATCAAGGTCGACGACGTTTACCAGGGGCGCGAGGCTTACGAAATAAACGTCAAACTCGATACCGATCGCGAGAATGCGCTGCAGGACTTCGAGCAGCTCAGCCTGTTCAATAACAAGGGGGTCGACATTCCGCTAAGCGCGATCGCCGATGTCGATGAAAAGCGCGAGTTTTCGAGAATTATCCGAATTAATCATCAACGCACCGTTACCATCAGCGGCGATATTGATGCCGATATCGCCAACACCAACGAGGTGATCGCCGATACCCGCGATCGGTTTTTAAGTGACCTGCAACAACGTTACCCCGGCATGTTTATCAGCCTCGAGGGCGAAGTCAAAAACGCGCGCGAGACCAACCAGTCGATACTGACCGGATTCATGCTTGGCATTTTCGGGGTTTACTTCCTGCTGAGCTTCCTGTTTCGTAATTACCTTGATCCGCTGGTGGTGTTGATGAATATTCCCCTGGCGCTGATCGGCGTGGTCTGGGGTCACAAATTGATGGGTCTTGATATCACGATGCCGAGCAT
>CALZHS010000415.1 GCA_945787265.1 uncultured Gammaproteobacteria bacterium
GGCTTTTTTTATCATGTCCCCAGTCATATCGATACAAAACCTGACCTATTCGTTTGGGCAGACAGAGGTTCTCAAATCCCTCGCGCTCGAGCTTGCGCAGGGCCGATATTTTGCCATCGCCGGCGTTAACGGCGCGGGAAAGTCGACCCTGATCAAGCTCATTCTCGATTTAATCCGCCCGGCAGAGTCGGCCAGAATCGAACTGTTTGGCGAGTCGAATCAACGACCAGAATGCCGTCGGCAGATTTCGTATCTGCCCGAAAAATTTGATCTCAAGAAACTGGTTACCGGCTGGCAGTACCTGCAGTTTGTCGCGTCGGTTTACGGGGTCAGTATCGACTGGAACTCGATTGCCGAACTATCGAGTCAATTCGATTTTGCGAACGAGCGCTTGAAATCGAAAGTGTCGGAATACTCCAAGGGGATGGTGCAAAAGCTCGGATTGATCAGTTGTTTCATGCTGGATCGCAAGTTACTCATCCTGGACGAGCCGCTTAGCGGGCTGGATCCGAAGGCGAGGTTCCACTTCAAGGAATACCTGAGAAACACCAAGACGGATGATCGCACCCTGTTCTACAGCACGCACATGCTCTCCGATGCGGAGGAAATATGTGACCAGTTCGCAATTCTGCACGATGGCGAAATCAGGTTTATCGGCACCCCGGCAAGCTGTCTCGAACAGTACCGGGCCGACAGTCTCGAAAAAGCTTATATGCGCTGCATATCCGGGACACCAGCCTAAAAAGTTAAACCCGCCGAGTGCCTGTCTCCCCAGCTGCGCAGGACCCGGTCAGTCGGCCCCTGCCATGATCGAGCCGTCAGAGAGGCACTCCGTTACCCCAGCTCTTTCAGTTTACGCGTCAGCGTATTACGACCCCAGCCGAGCAATCGTGCGGCATCCTGTTTGCGTCCGCGCGTGGCCTCGAGGGCGCAGTCGAGCAGAGTTTTTTCAAAGGTCCGGGAGGCATTCTTCAAAATATCGGTTTCGCCCTGGGATAATTGCTGCTTTGCCCACAGGCGCAGCTGTTGCTGCCAGTCACCGATTTCGGCCGGCAGTCGCTTTGTTCCCGGGCTTCCTTCGATCACCGGGTCGCAGGCGCGTTCCACGAGCTCGAGTGCGTCGTCGATATCGAAAGGTTTGGGAAGATACTCGAAAGCGCCCTCGTGAAATGCCTGCACCGTGGTATCGAGGTCGGTGTAGGCCGTCATCACGATGATGGGCGTTTGTGGTGATATGTTTTTGATTTGCTTGAGCAATTCGAATCCGTTGATTCCGGGCATGCGGACATCGGTAATAATCAGGCTGGGCCGCCCCTCGGGATCGGTGCGCTTGAAACTTGCCAGTGCTACCGAGCCGGATTCAAAGGCGTTCACCCGGTAACCGTTATTGGTAAGGGTCTTTTCCAGTACCCAGCGCATTGATTGATCATCATCGATGACCCAGATTAAGAGGGGTTTATTGGTCGCTTGAGTCATGTTTTTTCCATGGGCAAAATGGTGCTGAAGGTGGTTCCGGCTTCAGAGCTGTGCAGGTGGATGGTGCCCCCGTGTCGGGAGATGATTTCCTGGGCAATCGGCAATCCCAGGCCACTGCCTTCGGGCTTGTCGGTAATCATTGGCAGAAATATAGTTTCACCGAGGTCTGGCGGAATGCCGCGGCCGCTGTCAATGATATCGACCTGTACTACCAGCGGATGGGTGACCTGCCCGATTGTAAACTGACGTCCCACGCGGGTTTTGAAGGTAACCACGCCGCTTCCGTCGATGGCCTGTACCGCGTTACGCACGATATTCAGGAAGGCCTGGATCAGCATGTCACGATCCGCCATGATTTCCGGAATGCTCGGATCGTAATCGCGCTCTATGGTTATACGATCGGGCTCGGCCGCCAGTATGATCCGCCGGATATGCTCCAGCACCTCGTGGAGGTTCACCGGCTTGTGCTGCATTTTGTTGCCCGACACCAGCATCTTGCTGGTCAGGGATTGCAGGCGATCGACCTCGCTGAGGATGATCTCGGTATACTCGGTCCACTCGGGACGGTCGAGTGCGCGCTGCAGCAATTGCGCCGCGCCACGAATGCCTCCCAGCGGATTGTTGATTTCATGCGCGATCCCGCGCGCGAGCTGCTGTGTCGCCTGTTGTTGCAGCTGATTGAGTTCGTCCTGCGCAAACTGTGCCTGGTGCTCGAGCTGACGAATTTCAATGACAAGCGCGTCATCCAACTGCCCCCCGTCGTACGGATAGATACTGTAACTGGCGGTAATGGCCTTCCCATTTTCAAGCGTAATCAACGCCTCATGCTCGGTAAACGCAACCGAATCAAGTTTCAGTTTCGAGAGAATACTGGAAGGTTCTACCTGGCTTAGCAGGCTGTCGAATCTGCGCCCGATCAGGCTCGATGCGCTGCTTGCGAACAACACTTCTGCGGCAGCGTTAACGTAAGTGATGCCACGCTCGTGATCGAGACAGAGTATCGACGAGTTAAGCGTATCG
>CALZHS010000416.1 GCA_945787265.1 uncultured Gammaproteobacteria bacterium
AGAATACAGGGCCTGAAAAAAAGTGGCATTTCGTGCAAAACGAGGCAGCGGAAGCGGTTTGGACAAGAGGATTGCGACAGATCTTTGAATACCGGGACCTGGGCATTAATGCCGGCACGGACGGTGACTCCGTGGCGCACGTGATCCGGGCCAGTGGTAACGAAGAGGGCGACCAGATTCATGAATGGCACCTTCATGAATGCCGCTTTCAAATGGTATATATCCTCAAGGGCTGGGCAACTTTCGAATACGAGGGGGTTGGCGTGCGCACGCTGCACGAGGGTGACTGCATCAACCAGGTGCCGATGATCAGGCACCGCGAGATCGAATGTTCGGAGGATCTAGAGCTTCTGGAGATCGTTTCACCCGCCGATTTCCGTACCAGGGTAGTCGATGGCCCAGAATGAGGCTAACGGATCTGTTTTTTTAGCGAGTGACTGGCAGTGAATAATAAAGACCAAACTGACTGGTTTCAGGATATTGAAACGATTGTTTCGCAACCCCTGAATTTCAAGGCGAAGCTCGCCATCGGCGAGGAGGCCTACACCGCGCTCAAGCTCAAGAATACGGTGGTTCAGGCCTGGGACGTTGCCGGTGTTGCAACGACGGCTGCCGTGGTCGCGAAATCTTCGGTGGTCGCATCGACTTTTTTCGCGCCCACTGGGTTCCTGGCGGCAATTGGCATTGGCACCGCGGTTACACCGATTGGCTGGGTAATTGCGGCCGGGGTTGTGACCGGGGGCGCCTGGTTTGGCATCACGCGGCATCTCAAGAAAGCATCGGCAAGCCGGGTAACCGTGATTCCGAATTTCATCAATACGCCGCTCGACGTGCTGGCGCTCGGGCTGTTCGATTTGCTGGTGCCGCTGGCGTTAAAGGTGGCCGCCACGGAGGGAGTCGTCGATGAATCCAAGCGTAACCGGGTCTTTACTTATTTTGTCGAGGAGTGGGGTTACGATCCCGGCTTTGTCGACGCGGGCCTGACCTATATCGAATCGATCCTGGACGAACTCTCCATCCCGGAGCTGGCACAAACCCTGGCCAAATTTGCGAGCGAGAATCCGGACTGCAATTTCAGAATGATGTCGCAGGAGATACTGGAATTTCTGCGTAAAATTGTTGATGTTGATGGCAAGATTGATGCGCGAGACGAACAGGCGATTGCTGATATTAAGGCTATTTTCAGTTCGGCTAACAGGTTCTCACTGAAGAAAAAACTTCGAGCTGGCTGGAAATCTGTCAGGCAGAAAACGGGCGGTATTTTTTCGCGGGGCAGGTAAAGCCGGGGCGCTCAATAATTGCCGTTTTGAAAACAGCTGTAAAGTTTACCCTGGTCCTGTTAGCGATCCAGTCCAACGTCTTTGAAGCGTGAACGAACGATGAAGTATGCCGCGATGTCGAGCAGGGGGCGAGGTGGCATTATTTTGCCGGGAGCGAAGGCGAGACAATCGCTTACCACTTGAGAAGTCTCGCCGCTGGCATAATCGGCGATAGCCGTGCCGAATGCGGTGCCGCGACTGACGCCGGAACCATTGTAGCCACCGGCCAGGTAGATATTTTCAGCCTGCCTGCCGAAAAAATTGGTGCCGTTACGGGATATCCCCTCGACACCTGACCAGCCAAACTCGAATGGAACCTGCGCCAACTGCGGGAAACGTTTATCGAACGCCGCTCGATGAGTTGACTGGCGCCGGGCCAGTTCTTTATCCGACAGCAGGGCAGAGCCATGATATTCCGCGGTATTGCGGATACTGATGCGATGGTCCTGGGTCAGTCGCAGGGTGGCGCCACCGCTGTGAAGTGAAATGGCGCCCCATTCCCTGAGGTTGCCGAGGCTATCCAGTTCCGCTTGCGTGAGTTTGCGCGTGAAACTGCCGGCGAGCGTGCTGCCAACAATATAGGGGCCCAGGAAACCCAGCGCGGGTGCCTCGTAATTGGTGGCCAGGATTACCCTGTCAGCTTCGACCCTGGCGTTTTCAAGCTTTAGCGTCAGTGGCTTGCCACGCTCAATCCTGAGTACCGGGCTTTGCTCGTACAGCGAGACGTTCGCGGGCAGGGTATCTGCCAGCCCGCGCACCAGCGCCGCCGGTTGAACCAGTGCACCATCGGCGATATGAATGCCGGCCTGGTACAGGGCGCTGCCCAGGCGCTCCTGCAAAATGGTCTTATCAAGCAGTTCATGCTCGACCTGCAGGTTATCGAGGTAGTGCCGGAAATTTTCATATTCCGTGAGCGCAGGCCTGTCGACGGCGGTGTGATAAAAGCCGTCCCGGCGCCACTGGCAGTCGATAGCGTGCTGCGAAACCTGCTCACTCAGCAGGCCCAGACCCGCCTGGTTGATGCGATTAATGCGGCGATAGTTCTCGAGCTGGCCGTGGTCGAGCCGTCCCGGGAACTGGCTGGTTGCCACGACAAAGCCGGAATTGCGCCCCGAGGCTCCCTGCGCCACGCGTCGCGCCTCCAGCAGAAAAATTTTTGCGTC
>CALZHS010000417.1 GCA_945787265.1 uncultured Gammaproteobacteria bacterium
CGGCTTAGTCATCGTCGAAAAACACCCGGTCGTATTTCATGGGGTCGTCCGGATCCATGTCGGTATCGAGTTCGCGCGCGTAGCGATGGCCGGAGAACACGGCGCCGGCTATGATGGTTGGCGTCAGGCAATCGCCAATCCGTGTTACCGAGTCCGGCTGGTAATCACCACCAGTTTCCATGCTCTGTCGAAGTTCCTGGAACAGGGAGTCATTGGGAGCGCGGATGGTCACGGTCACGACCGCTTCGACCTCGACACGCTTGCGGTTGCCAGTGTAGGCACACTCGATTTCCGCCTCGCTCCCGTTGAAGGCGACCAGTGCATGCGAAGTAACGATATCGACCCCCAATTCCATCATGCGCCGCTGCACGCGGCCCTGTTCGCCAGTTTTATCACCCCAGGTGGATACCATGACCTCCGGCGTCACCAGGGTGACCGGAATTCCCTTGTTACGCAGTAGCTCTGCAATCACGTTGCCCATGTAATAATGATCGTCGTCGTAAATAAGAGTCGGTCCCCGTGGCAAGTGACCGGCCATTATGTCGTCCGGCGTAAAAACCTGCTCCGCAGGGCCCAGTTCATCGAGCCCCGCCCGGTTGTACAAACCGCGGCCATCGGCGAGCCAGCTGGCCCCGGTCGCGATAACAATATGGTTTGCCTCGACCGCAAGCACATGCTCGACATCCATCAGGTTATCGAAGTACACATCAACGTTAGGCAGGTTCTGAATTTCGTGCACCCGGTAATTGCGCACGCGCGCCCACTCGCCGAGACCCGGTAATTCGGATTCGCGCGAGACCCGGCCGCCGAGCGTGTGCTGAGCCTCGGCCAGCATCACGTGGTAACCGCGCCGGCCGAGCGCCCGGGTTGCCTCGAGTCCGGCGGGGCCGCCCCCGATGACCAGCACATTGGCATCCGAACCCTGCGGTGCAATTTTTTCCGGGTGCCAACCGCGGCGCCACTCCTCGCTGATGGTCGGATTCTGGGTGCAGCGAATCGGCGTGCCGGTGGCGTCGCCGGTGTAGCAGATATTGCAGCCGATACATTCGCGAATTTCGTCGATGCGGCCTTCCTCGATCTTTTTCGGCAGAAACGGATCCGCGATCGACGGACGCGCAGCACCGATAAAATCAACGATGCCGCGATTAACCTGCGAAACCATGGTGTCGGGTGACGTGAAACGACCCACCGTCACCACGGGTTTACTGGTAATCGATTTAACGTAGGACATGTAGGCTTCGAGCGAGCCTTCCTTGATGAAACGCGAATTCCCCATTTCGCGCGAATAGTCGTTGATATTGATGTCCCATAGATCCGGCAGCTCGGCCAGCATTGCGATCATATCGCTGTGCTCGCCGATCACTGGATCGCCATCGTCGTCACCGCCCGCGTCGGCAGAAAAGCGCACTGCGACCGCGCAGCGATCGCCGACGGCATCTTTTGTTTCCTCGATCAACTCGCGCACCAGCCGTACCCGGTTTTCAAGTGTTCCCCCATACTCATCGCTGCGGGTATTGGTCTTTGACGACAGGAAATGTGACAGCAGGTAGCCATGTGTGGCATAGACGTAGACGATATCGAAGCCTGCATCGCGTGCACGCAGTGCGGCGTTGCGGTGCCAGCGCCTGAGTTCACGAATATCCGACTTATCCATCGCACGTGCCTGGTAAGGTATGCCGATGGCGTTCGGCAGGTTCGCTACATCCATCGCGACTTCGTTGCTGAACAGGTTGGTGGAACGCGCGCCACCGAACCAGAGTTCGGCGCCCGCGAGCGAGCCGTGCTCATGTACTTGCTCGGTCATGATCGAGTGCGCCCTGATATCGCCCTGGTCCCACAACGACGCGTAAGGGTGGGGCAGGTCGTCCGACGCGGGATGGATCGAGCAGAACTCGGTGCAGACTACACCCCAGCCACCCTCGGCTTTCATACCGCGCAGGGCGGCGACCATGCGCGGTCGCAACCAGCCGAGGCCGGTGCAATGGGGTACCTGGTAAAACCGGTTCCTGGCAGTAACCGGGCCGATTTTTACCGGTTCGAACAGGACGTCGTAGCGTGCGTCTCGAGTCATAGCAAAGTTTCTCGTTCAGATCAGGTTGACGTCGTTATTGAATAAAGTCCGCAATCGCATTAATCAATTTTGGAAGCGCCGGTCCAGTGCATATCCCGGGGGTTCTGCACGTTCAATAATAGACGGCAGAACACTCTGGATAACCAGGTGGACCATACCTGAAGTTTTACTTTTTTTGGAGACTGTGTCTCGAAAAGGGAGGTATCGGCAGGCGATAAGACTGGTACCGACTGCCGATACAAATTTGAATCCTAGCTGCTGGCACCTGCCGCCCTGAAGCTGGCGCGGGCATTTTTAGCTTTCTCCATCGCCGCCTTCGCTTCCTGGGTGGTCAGTGCCTGGATGGTTGTGAGATTGGTAACACCCCCGGTAGCTCCTGCAACCATCATTCCCGGACGGGTCGACCGCGCCCGAAATAACCAGGAAGTCGTAATTTCCGGTGGTCACGTAGTAATCCACCAGTTTTGCTCCGACCGATTCCATCAGGCCGGCTACCGCGGCTTTTCGATCCTCAGGATTGTCGACCATTCCCTTGATAGCGCTTTCGCTATAGTTGCCTTGTGTGATAAATATTGCCATTTTAGTGCCTCCTTTTCGGTAATCGTTATATGAGACTTGCATGCAACCGGAATTCGGTTCCCGGCAACCGGATATATTATCATGGTTGGCCTGAAACGGCCTGAGCTTTCAAAAACGGGGCAAACTGCCCGATGCTCTAGCGCTTTGGGGCGCAATGGCAACAATAGGGTTTAACAGATGAAAAATATTTATACCTTTGGCCGTAAACCGGCACAGCGTAATTACACGATTGATGACCTGCGCGCCCTGAAAGGTTCCGGCAAACGATTGACCATGTGTAATCCCGGCAACGAGGTCGAAATTAAGGCCTGCGTCGATGCCGGCATCGATTTGCTCACCGTGTGGGACAACCAGATGGAGATCGCCCGCGAACTGGCACCAACCCATTTCATGGGAACCGCGATGACCTGGGGACAATATGCGACGCCCGACGAAATTCTGCGGGCTGCCATCCGCTGCATGGAGCAGGGTGCTGACATGTACTACACCCTGCGCAGTTTCGATATCGTCGAAATGCTGGCCAAAGAGGGAATACCGGTGCAGGGCCATATGGGGCTGATTCCATCGGTCAGTATCTGGTCGGGCGGTCTGCGGGCCTTCGGTCGTACCGCCGATGAAGCGATGCAGATTTATCAAACCTTCAAGCGCTATGAAGACGCGGGTTGTTTCGCGGTCGAAATCGAGTGTGTGGCCGAAGCAACCTTGCGGCACCTGAATGAGAAAACGTCGATCGTGACTTTTTCACTGGGATCAGGAAACGCAGGCGACGCCATTTTTCTGTTCATGTCCGATATCTGCGGTGAGTCCGAGTCACCACCCAGGCACGCACATGCATTCGGTAATCTTGCGCCGCTGCATCGGCAAATGTACGAGCAACGCGTGGCGGCATTGAAAAAATTTCACGCGGAGTCCACCGCGATGCGCTTTCCCTATGCAGAACAATCGATCACGATGCACGCTGGGGAAGAAGAAAAGCTACTGGAGCAACTCGACAGGCTTTAATTCTTTGAAATCCCGAAACCCAGGGATTTCAAGGCGCTGGTTATGCAGGCTTCATCGTCCGTTGATACGCCGCCCGCAGCACCGACGGCGCCGATAATGTCGTTGTTATCGTCGCGCAGCAGAACGCCCCCGGGCAAAGGGATGATCTTGCCTCTCGTCATGCCGTTTAAGGCATTGATAAATCCCTGTTGCTGCGCGTCCTGGTTGTAACGGTCTGCCAGCTGGTCGGTATTGCACGCCATGGCAAGTGCCCCCCAGGCCTTGGCCTGCGCAATCTGGACTCGTAAAAATGACACCCCGTCTTCACGC
>CALZHS010000418.1 GCA_945787265.1 uncultured Gammaproteobacteria bacterium
AAAAAATCAAATCAATCAAAACTGGACTTGAAGTAGTTCTGAGAAAGAACAATTAATGCATAAGGAAATTCGTGACGCGGAAAAACCGGGTTTAGCGCTATCCCCGTTTTCGCAGGAATAGCTCCTATAACAGGAATGAAGTGTGATTTTGAAGTAATATATCAGGCTTGAGAACAGGTTTTCGAGCCCATGCAACTAACCGATCAACAAATCGAAAAATTTGAACAGGACGGTTACCTGTTCTTCCCCAACGCCTTCAGCACCGAGGAAGTAGGAGTTCTAAAGCAGGCCGCGCTCGATGTTTACGCGTTACAACGCGAGGAAGTCTGGCGCGAGAAAACGGGTGTCGCTCGCACTGCCTTCGCCGCACATACCTATAACGATGCTTTTCGCCGACTCGGCGCGCATCCGCGCCTGATCGAACCCGTGATGCGGTTGCTCGACGGCCCAGTTTACATGCACCAGTACAAGGTTAATGCCAAGGCTGCATTCGATGGCGATGTCTGGCAATGGCACCAAGATTACGGTACCTGGGCGCGCGATGATTTAATGCCCGAACCGCGCGCGATGAATATCGCCGTGTTTCTGGATGATGTCACCGCGGCCAACGGCCCGTTGCTGTTTATCCCAGGCAGTCACAAGCAGGGAGTGGTCGAAGCAGGGCATGACCTCGAAACTACCAGCTACCCGCTGTGGACCCTGGACCGGGAAACCGTTACCAGGCTTTATGACCAGGGCGGATGCGTGGCACCTACCGGCGATGCCGGTTCGATGCTTATGTTTTCGAGCCTGCTTGTACATGCCAGCCCCCCTAACATCAGTCCGATGGACCGCACCATCGTGTACCTATCCCTGTGCCATGTAGATAACCATATCCGTCAGTTCAAGCGACCGGAATGGGTCGCGCATCGTGATTTCAACCCGATTGAGCCGCTGGCTGACGATACGCTGCTCGAGCTGGTCGCGTAAACCTGCCACTTCCATGTATCTCTATTCATCGCTGATTCAGCGCGCTAACGACGGCAAGCCGGTACGGGTCGGTCTGATCGGCGCTGGCAAATTCGGCTCTATGTTCCTCGCCCAGGTGCCCACCACTCCGGGACTGGTGGTCACCACCATCGCCGATCTCGACCCCGCCCAGGCCATCGCGCGTTGCCGCGAGGTCGGCTGGGACGATAGCCGGGTGGTCAATACCGAGTTTGTTGATGACGCTGAGGTCATAATTCGCGGGGACAAAGTCGATGTCGTGGTCGAGGCCACCGGTTATCCAGCGGCCGGCATCAAGCACGCGCTGCTATGCGCCGCCCACGGCAAGCACATCGTTATGGTCAATGTCGAGGCTGATGTGCTTGCCGGTCCTTACCTCTCGCAGCAGGCACAACAAGCCGGCGTGGTTTACTCGATGGCCTACGGCGATCAACCGGCGTTGGCCATGGAAATGATCGACTGGGCACGCAGCTGCGGCTTTAATGTGATTGCGGCCGGCAAAGGCACCAAATATTTACCGAGTTATCACGAATCGACCCCGGACACGGTCTGGTCGCATTACGGTCTGAGCGCGGTGGAAGCCGCGGCCGCCGGCATGCGCAGCCAGATGTTCAATTCCTTCCTCGACGGCACCAAGTCCGGCATCGAAATGGCTGCGATCGCCAATGCGGCGGGGTTACAGGCGCCCAGCAATGGCCTCGCCTTCCCGCCCTGCAGCGCGGATGACCTCGCGCAGGTGCTGCGACCTCAAAGCGTCGGAGGTCAGCTCGAGTTTTCTGGTCAAGTGGAAGTGGTGTCGAGCCTCGAGCGTGATGGCAAACCCGTTGACCGCGACCTGCGCTGGGGCGTGTACTGCGTGTTCGAAGCACCCAACGACTATAGCGCGGCCTGTTTCCGGCAATACGGCATGAACACCGACGACAGCGGCCGCTACTCGGCGATGTTCAAGCCCTTTCATTTAATTGGCCTGGAACTCAACATCTCGATTCTGAACGCCGCGTTACGCGGCCATCCCACCGGGGCACCGGTGGGTTTCAACGCAGACGTAGTCGCAGTGGCCAAGCGCGATCTCGAAGTCAACGAAATCCTCGATGGCGAAGGCGGCTATACCGTCTGGGGCAGGATCATGCCAGCGGATGCCAGTATCGGTGCGCAGGCATTGCCGATTGGCCTTGCCAGTGAAGTCAAACTAACCGCGCCGATCAAGCAGGGCCAGGTGATTACGCTAAAAGACATCGATGCCGATACCGACACACAGGCCTGGCAGGTGCGCAATGCCATGTTAAAGGCGTTTGCCTGAACTCGCGGTTCGAGTCCCTAAGGGTGAAACTGAACTGCCTGCGAATACCCACCCAAAGGAGACACTCAAACGCACATGTTGAACTTCTGATAACGGCCAAGAACGGACTCCTGAGGATGAAGTGATAATATTTTATCAGGTCAAAAATCTTATAATGCTAATGTTATGCATTACCGTGTAATTTCTGCGTCAT
>CALZHS010000419.1 GCA_945787265.1 uncultured Gammaproteobacteria bacterium
CAAATGACAGTCCGTTTGATTATCCCTACTACGGAATTGGAGGCGCTTCGAACATTCGTGGCCTGGAAAGCGTCGATGATCGTGGCGATGCGCGTGTATTTACCAATCTTGAATACGTATTTACCTACAAACGACACCCGCAACTGGGTCACACCCTGTTCCTCGATATCGGCAATGTTTACGAGGACCTGGATAGTATCGATCTGGGTGACCTGCACTACACGATTGGCACCGGTTTTCGCTGGAAAATCGAATCCTTCGTGCGCACGGATTTGTTCCTTGATTATGGCTACGATGTCGAAGAAAAAGATGGGAAGCTATATGGCGGCACCTCGCTGGCTTTTTGAATCGGGTGCTGCGCGCTACTGATACCTGGCGGCAGTGATAAATTCACTGAATGTTTCGCACCAGACGACAGCCGCAGCGTAGTCTGACGGGTTTATGTTTTCCGGTATCGCCAGGATAAAGTTTTTGAAGGTCTTGATTTCCCCGATGCTGACCGAATTGTCTTTTACTTTCATGAACTCCTGTTCGTTCAGGACCAGGTCACGGGTCAGGTAGAGTCGATAATCAGGACCCGGCGCAAGCGAACCCATGAAGCTAACCTGTTTTGCAGAGATTGAAAGCTTCCCTTCGCCCCAATGCAGGAAATCACTGCCCGGCAGATCTCTTCGAAACTCGGCGCTGAACATCGCCTGCGTGGATGAAGAAGCTACCTCGGTATCGCTTGGCCCTTGCGGTGCTACCAGGATCGGCAGCAGGTAGATACCCAGCGCAAAGCCGATTGCCAGTGCAATCCCATGGGTTACCAGAAATCTTATCAGTTTGAACATTTCAGTCGAACACCCCGGATTTCGCCGGATTATGTCTTCAAGGGGATAAAAAATCTACTGGAAAACTGCTACAGTGCGCGCCGTTAAGCCAGGAGAATAGCATGACGCACCAGTTCGATTACGACCTGATCACACTTGGCGCCGGAAGCGGCGGCCTGTCCATTGTTGAGCGTGCCGCCAGTTACGGACAACGCTGTGCCGTCGTTGAAAGAGGCGATATCGGTGGTACCTGTGTCAACGTGGGCTGCGTGCCAAAGAAAATCATGTGGTTTGCAGCCAACCTCGCACACGTGATTGATGACGCCGGCGGTTACGGTTACAGCCTGACCAAAAACGGGTTTGACTGGGGCAAGCTGGTAGAAAAGCGGGAACGGTATATCAGCGGAATCAATCAATGGTATCACGGTTACATGAAGGAACTTGGGGTTGACGAAATCGAGGGCGAAGCCAGTTTTGTCGACGCCAACACGGTCAGTGTCAATGGCAGGCATTATTCCGCAAGACATATCGCCATTGCCACCGGCACCCGTCCACGGGTTGCAGAAATACCCGGGGGCGAACATGCCATTACCTCGGATGGATTTTTCGAGCTCGAACAGCAACCGGACCGGGTTGCGATAGCGGGCTCGGGATATATCGCGGTCGAGCTGGCGGGCGTGCTAAACGCGCTGGGGAGCCATGTAACGCTGTATTTGCGCAAGCATCATGTGCTCGGCGAGTTCGATAGCCTGGTAAGCACAACCCTGCTGGAAGAGCTTGCCAAATCCGGCATCGAGCTGCGAACCAACTGCGAAATCACACGTATAACGCGCGCCGCCTCGGGTCGGATGGTGGTTGAAGACAACCATGGCGTGGGGCTTGAGGACGTAGACCAGGTAATCTACGCGATTGGGCGAGCCCCTGACCTGGAAGGCCTGAAACTCGAAAATGCCGGTGTCGAGGTCAACCAGAAGGGATTTATCACGACCGATATTTACCAGTGCACCAATCAGTCTCATATCTTTGCACTGGGTGACATTACCGGGCGTGCACCGTTGACGCCGGTAGCGGTTGCTGCAGGCAGACGCCTGGCGGATCGACTCTACAATAACCAGGCCGATCGTCACCTGGATTACGAGTTAATTCCAACGGTGGTTTTCAGTCACCCGCCGATTGGTACGGTAGGTGCAACCGAGGAAGCGGCGCGTGCGCAGTACGGGGATCGGATCAAGGTTTACCAGACCCGTTTCACGGCGATGTATAACTCGATCAGTGGACACGATGTTCCCACCGCGATGAAACTGGTGTGCCTGGACGAGGAAGAGAAAATTATCGGTTGCCACATGATAGGGCCAGCGGTCGATGAGATGCTGCAGGGCTTTGCGGTGGCAATCCGCATGGGTGCAACCAAGCGAGACTTTGACGACACCGTGGCAATTCACCCTACCAGTTCAGAGGAACTGGTCACGATGCGCTAGTAATCGTCAGGCTGCCTGCCGATCGGTCAGGATTTGCGAGCGATAATTTGAAACTGCCGCGCCGTCAACTTGTAGGGGCTGCGCTCGGTAAATTCCATTTCGAGTCGTTTCAGTCTCTCATACACGTCGGAGTTCTCCTTCAATTCATTGGTGCCCCAATAATTGTAAAGGCAGCGAATCCCGT
>CALZHS010000420.1 GCA_945787265.1 uncultured Gammaproteobacteria bacterium
GCGAAGCACAATAGCCAGAAAATATTCCCCTTGCTGGCAAACGAGTAAGCCATGGTCTCACCGATCGGAAACAGGCCCAGGTTGAGACCCTGCACAAACAGGGTTAAGCCGATGACGACGAAGACGATGCCGATGGCGATTTCCCCGAAATTCGGAATCGGTTGTTGTAATACCGCAAACTGGAAAAAACCGATAACCAGGATGATGGGCAATAAATCGCGCAAACTGTCGAGTAGCGCGTTCAGTGTCGTCTTCAGTAATTTCATTTAAGCCCGTCTATGAAATACCCGCTACCTCACTATATCAGGACCGCGGGCTTAGACCCAATCTCAGGGCAAAAAAATGCCCACCTTGCGGCGGGCATTTCGAGTTTAACGAATTTCAGGTAGCTGGCTACCGATCGCTCAGGGATTATGGGCCTCGGTATTGCTGTCGACACCGCGTTCTTCGAGCAGGGTTGACAACCAGTCCGGATCCATTTCCGGTACCGAGGACAGCAGCAGGTCGGTGTAAGGATGATGCGGTGGCTTGAACATTACATCCTTGGGCCCCTGTTCGACCACCTTGCCATACTGCATGACCACGACTTCATCGGCAATCGAACGTACCGTTGCCAGATCGTGAGTAATGAACATGTAGGCGAGGTTCATTTCTTTTTGCAGCTTGTCGAGGAGGCGTAGAATACCTTCCGCCACCAACTGGTCCAGCGCACTGGTCACCTCGTCGCAGATGATGAAAGTCGGTTCCGCAGCGAGCGAACGGGCTATGCCGATACGCTGTTTCTGGCCGCCGGACAGTTCCGGTGGATAGCGGTTATAGTACAGCGAAGGATCCATTTCGATTAAATCCAGTATTTCGTCAACGCGATTTTTCAGCTCCGGTCCGTGCAGGCCACTGTAAAAAGCGGCGGGACGTCCAATGATCTCGCTGATTTTGACTTTTGGATTGAGCGCGGTATCCGCCATTTGATAGATCATCTGTGCCTGGCGCAGCTGATCCTTGGTGCGATCACGATAACCCGGTGGCAAGGCCGTACCTTTGAATAAAATCTCCCCTTTGGTCGGCGGCAACAGGCCGGTGATGCACCTGGCCGTGGTCGACTTACCCGACCCTGACTCACCTACTACCGCAACCGTCATTCCGGAATAGATATCGAAGGATACGTCCTCCAGCACTGGCGTATCGCCATAGGCTGCATCAACATGCTGCACCGAGATCAAAGGCACCGTATCGGCCGGCCGCGGAACCTGCTCTTTTTTGAAGTCACGTACCGCCCACAGCGACTTGGTGTAGTCATCCTGGGGATTTTCCAGCATGGATCGGGTATCGGCTTCTTCAACCTCGTCTCCCTTGAGCAGGACCTTGATCACATCAGCCATCTGCGCCACGACTGCGAGGTCGTGGGTAATGTAGATTGCAGCCGTATTGAATTGATCGACGATATCGCGAATCGCCGACAGGACTTCGATCTGGGTGGTCACATCGAGCGCGGTGGTTGGCTCGTCAAAGATGATCAGGTCCGGCCGACAGGCCATCGCCATTGCCGTCATCGCGCGCTGCAACTGCCCGCCCGAGACCTGGTGCGGATAACGAAAGCCGATTTCCCTGGGATTGGGCAGGCGCAGGCGCTCATACAGTTCCATCGCGTCTTCCTGGCTTTCCAGGCGTTTCTGTATGCGGTACTGCAGCGGTGCCTCGGTGTGCTGGTCGATTAACTTGTGTGCCGGGTTGAACGAGGCAGCGGCTGATTGTGCAACATAGGCAATGCGCAGGCCGCGCAGCGATTGAAGATCTGCCGCCGGCGTCGTGGTCAATTCCATGCCATCGAACTCGATTGATGAACCCTCGGATATGCGGCAACCGTCACGGGTGAATCCCATGGCCGCCAGTCCGATCGTCGATTTACCGGCGCCCGACTCGCCGATCAGGCCCATGACCTCGCCGCGATGCAGGGTCAGGTCGACGCCATGGACGATTTCGATCCATTTTTCGTCTGAGTACCCCTCGATACGCAGGTTCTTGATTTTAAGCAATATGCTTTTATCTTGGCTCATTTTGATTACTCCTTCAGACCGGACGAACGGTAAAGCATCCAGTCGACAACAAAGTTAACGGCTACGGTCAGCAGTGCAATCGCGGCCGCCGGTATTAGTGGCGTCATTTCTCCAAAGGAGATCAGGGTCGCATTTTCGCGCACCATCGAGCCCCAGTCCGCGGTCGGCGGCTGGATGCCGAGACCGAGGAAGGAAAGACCGGCTACCAGCAAAAATACGAAACAGAACTCGAGTCCGAATTCAGCGATCAGCGGCGCGGTAGAGTTCGGTAGTATCTCCTTGCGAATTAAATACCAGGTGCCTTCACCCCTGAGCTTGGCGGCTTCGATATAATCCATTACGACAACGTTGCCTCCGACCGATCTTGCCAGACGGAATACACGCGGTGCGTAAATGATAGCGATTACAATGATGAG
>CALZHS010000421.1 GCA_945787265.1 uncultured Gammaproteobacteria bacterium
TTCGGCAGCGCGGTGCCGTCCTACGATAACGCTCTGGAGTATTTCATCAATACCTACCAGTGGGCCGCCGAGGAAGGGATCGAGATATTCTATTTTTCGTCTTTTGACGAGTCCTGGAAAGTGGGTGCCGAGGGTGACGTTGGTGCCTACTGGGGACTTTGGGACAAGGACGGTAACCTGAAATATGTTTGAGGGTGGATTAGTGAAGCACAGTACATTGGATATCGAGTTCGGTAACGCGATCTGCTATTCCGGCTACCGGGAAGATCAGTCTCCGTTGAACCGGACTTATCCGTCTTACGACGAGATCTGCGAGGACCTGCGCATCCTCGACCACAACTGGCAGTACCTGAGGCTCTACGACTGTAGCCGGCACGCCGAACTGGTGCTGCAGGTGATCAGTAACGAAGGGCTAGATTTCAAGGTAATGCTGGGCGTTGATATGCGCGCCGAGGTGAGTAATCCGGGTTGCCCCTGGGGAGCGGACTTTGCCGAGGACAGGTTGGTCGCCAACCGCGAGGCCAACAGCGACGAGATCGACCGCATGATCTACCTCGCGAATCATTACCAGGATATCGTGTTTGCGGTGTCGGTCGGCAACGAGGCCACGGTCGACTGGACCGACCACATGGTGCCTGTCGAAAACCTGGTGGCCTATGTTCGTCGCATCAAGCAGACGGTAAAACAACCGGTTACATTCTGTGAAAATTACGTGCCCTGGACCGAGAAGCTGGAGCCGCTCGCGGCCGAGCTCGATTTCATTTCACTGCATACCTACCCGGTGTGGGAATTCCACACCATCGAGGGTGCCATCGATTACACGAAGCAAAACTATCATAGCGTTGCCGATCACTACCCGGACAAGCCGGTCGTGATCACCGAGGCTGGCTGGACCACCAACTCGAACGGCCGCGGCATCGAACCCTGGAACGCGTCGCAGGAGTTCCAGGCGCACTACTACAGTCAACTCATCGACTGGAGCAACGAGCACCGGGTGCTGACGTTTATTTTCGAAGCGTTTGACGAGCCCTGGAAAGGTTCCCCCGACCCGATGGAGCCCGAAAAGCACTGGGGAATATTTACCGTCGATCGCAAACCCAAGCTGGTGATGCAGGAAATCTATGCCCACCTGTGGCCGCACCAGGCCGGCGATGGGGCGGAAGCGATGGCCCCGCAAGCCGAATAATTTCAGCAACCGGGCTAGGCTAGCGCGGCATCTTTCTCAACTTCTCTGCTGGTTCCGCGAACCACCAGTTTGGCCGCGAGGGCGACGTGCCGGTTGTCCAGCTCTTTGCCCTCGATGAGAATCTTGAGCATGCCGAAGGCGCGCTCGGCGATTTCGTCAACCGGCACTTTTATCGTGGTTAGTGGCGGTACGATCTGGCTTGTAATATCGATATCATCGAAACCGACAACGCTCATTTCCTCAGGCACCCTGATATCTTCCTGGTAGAGCCTGTTCATGGTGCCGAGCGCCATCGAGTCATTGGCGCACACGATTGCCGTGGGTCTCTGCTCGAGCGAGAGTAAATAATCAACCCCGCTGACCCCGGATCCGAAGGTGTAATTTCCGCGGAACACCAGTGCCGGATCGGTATCGATACCATTTTTATGCAATCCACTCTGGTAACCGGCGTAGCGGTTCTTGCCGACATCTGAATCTTCGAGACCGGTCATGAAACCGATGCGTTCGTGACCGAGTGCACACAGGTGATCAACAACTTCAATCAGGGCGCTGAAATTATCGATGATGACCGAGGGAATGCTTTTGTCGGCCGCGCTGTTGTCAATCGCGACGATCGGCACCCGCTCTTTCATTTCCTGGATCAGGGGTTCGACCCGGGGAAAGCAGCTGGCGATGACGCCGTCCAGCTTTTTGTATACTTTGCGCAGGTTGGCCGGGTCGTTGTCGCTGAAATAAATTAGTGAACAACCGTTGCGCGAGGTTTCTTTCTCGAGCGCGTTAAAAATCATCGAGTAATAGGGGCTCGACAGCCCACCGGCGATTCGGTGGTCGAGAAAGTAGCCGATGGTGCCGGTTCTGGTTTTTCGCTGCTTGCGGTCTGCCACGAAGGTGCCCTTGGTCGGGACCTTGTAGAGAACGCCTTCGGCCACCAGGTTTTCGATGGCCTTGCGAATGGTCATGTAGGAATAACCGAGCTCCTTGGCCAGCACGCGCTCGCCGGGAAGTCTGTCGGTTATCTTGCGCTGCTTTATCTGCTGCCGGATGTGGTCTTCGACCAGCAGGTACTTCGGTATCGTCGTGTCCAAAGTTAATGTCCTTGAAAAGACTGCTCTTCAGTTTGTTAGGATCGTTTTTGCTGATCCGGAATCGCGGCTCATGCGTACAACAGTACTGACCACGTATTTTTATTTATTCTAAGCTAATGGCGGCACTCTATCATCTGCTACATAGCTTTACTCGATAAAAGTCAACAGCATGCTTTCGACTCGTGGTCAAAAAAG
>CALZHS010000422.1 GCA_945787265.1 uncultured Gammaproteobacteria bacterium
TTGCAGCGACGCTGCGTCGGCAATGCAAACACGACAGTGGAACCCGGATAGTCGGCAGCGGACTCGATCCAGACCCTGCCTCCGTGCGCCTCGACGATGCGCAACACCAAGGCAAGCCCGATACCGGTGCCCTCCACGGATGAGTCGAGGCGTTCGAATAGTTTGAAAACCCGTTTATTGTGCTGCGGAGAAATGCCGATGCCGTTGTCACTAACCGAGCAAACCACTTCGTCACCCTCAACTCGGGCGCTGATTCGAATCAGGGGCGCTGGTTGATCTCCCATGAACTTGACCGAGTTTTCGATCAGATTCTGAAATACTTCTTGCAGACGCAAACTGTCACCCCAGTAGTCAGGCATGTCTGCATCAACCTGGAGCTCGATACCACGGGCCTCGATTTTCGCGCGCAGCTTGTCGACGGCCCTTTCGACGAGATCGTTCAGCCGGCCCGATTGCGGTGGATTAACAATACGGCCGATGCGACTCAATTCGAGCAAACCTTCCAGCAATGCCGCCATGTCGTCGGCAGCGGTAGAGATGTACTCCAGATCCTGGAAGGCCTTCCGGCGATCGTCTTCCCGGACATTGCGTTCCAGCATGCCGATGAAGTTCTTGATTGTAACCAGCGGAGATTTGAGATCGTGCGAAACGGTATAGGCGAATTGTTCGAGCTCAGCATTCTTATACTCCAGCTCTCGCGTCAGAGTGCGCTGTTCCTCGACCATCGACTGGATCTGGCCCATGACCGATGTAATCAACAGATAGCTCAATAACGCCAGAGTCGCTATCATGAAAAACAGGACAAATGTGTCCCGACGAGTTATCTGGTTCTGGCGGCCCGTCATCATTTTGATATTCAGGCTATTTACACCTTCTAGCTGCTCCATCGACAGGATCAAGCCCTCGATTTGGCCGCTCAGTTCGTCCAGGCTCGCGGTTTTGCGAAAATCAGTCTCGCCGTCCGGCTCCAGCAGTCCATCGAGCTGCTGCTCGAGTTTCCGCGAAAGGAGGCCATGACTACCGGTTTCTTTCTGTAGCCGAATGATTTCCTCAATATGGCCGCGCAGGGCGTGGATCGAAACCGAGCGGTTGAATTCGTTCAAGGATGACAGCTCTTTAAGCGTGACGGTTTTGCTCGCGTTGAGGCGGTCGCTCAATTGTCGCAATAGCAGGTACAGATTGATAGCGCGCAGTTCTTCCTTAGCTTTTTGGACGCGGTAGACGACAGTCTGGTAGTTGCCGATTTGTGTGAACAGGTTATGGTGAATTTGCTCGCGCAGGTTCAACAACAGGATCGCGGCCACGAGTATAACCAAGGTGGCCGCCAACAGGATAAACTGCTGGCGCCGGATGGTTTTCTCTCGTTGCACCGTCTGTCCCTATTGCGTACGGTCGGACGGAAACAGGCGATCGGTTTCGACCGCGATTTGCTCCAGGTCCTCAAAATAATCGGCGTCAGCCGGAATGAACCCCTTCGCGTTAATCTCCGCCAGGATGGCTGCGTGTCGGTCGTTTTCGGGAGTTAGTATTAAAAATGCATCGCGCATGACTGCTCGTGTTGCCTCGTCGAACTCGGGTTGCAGTGCCCAAACGTAGTTTGCATAGGGTGGCGTTTCCCAAAAGATACGGATATCGTCCTTGTCCAGACGCCCGTCCTTCAACATCGAACGAACGGTCTCCGCGTTGGCCACCCCGATATCCACACGACCGTCGCGGACCCGATAGGCGGTTTTGTCATGCGCGCCTGAATACTCGACTCCATTGAAAAACGATTCGGGCACAATATTCTGTTGTTCGAGGAAAAATCGCGGCATAAGATGACCGGAAGTTGACAGTTTTGAGCCAAAACTGATGGTCTTAGCGGATATCGATCCTGCGCATGACCAGTGGTATTGCGCCAGCCTGCTGTCTTGCCTTGATGTAGGTATAACCGCCGAAATAGGCCAGATCAATACTGCGCTCGTTGAACAGGTTCAGCAACTCGCCGTAAGACGCGGGTATGACCAACTCACAGGCTATTTGCAGATGTTTCGAGAGGTGATCCAGTAACGGTGCGTAGCGCTGATGCAGGCGTTCCGCCGATTCGTCGGGTAGCACTCCCACTCGCAGCGTTGCGGGCAAGGGTTTTTTACTCGGACCATCGAAATCGACGAGCGGATAATACAGAGTAGAGATTGCGAGGATGCCGAAAATCAATACGGCAAAGCCAAGCCAAGCTCTTTTAGATCCAGCCATATTGCTAATTTTTCTTTCCAGAATTGCGAGTATATGACGCCTGGGAACGCGCCTGACTCCAAGTCAGGGCGATTATAGCCCAGGCTTCGGTTGCAACACAAAATCCAATGTCCGTCGGCTTTTAGCTTCTGATTTTTCAGCCACATGATCATACAGGTCGGGCGTCTCTTTCGGGTCGCTTATCGCCGCAGATGCATCGAGTTTGAGCGGCAGCTTTCTCCAAAGGAGACGCTCAATTGGCTGGGCCAGGAGGCAATCTTAGGCCACAAGCGGACACTAGCGAAATGCAAATTATCAGGTGTCTCCGGGCGACCAATCCGGTGAATTCGGGTGGTATTAATTGCGCTTTTCGTAATCGAGCTGGCGTCCGCCCCGGGGTCCCAGGTATACCGATTCACTCCAGATGCGCGCCCAGATGACTGACAACAGGTTCCAGTCTCTCACGGCGTTCAAATATTCCGGCACCACCGGATTGGGATGCGGGTTGTCCAGTTCGGCGACTTTGAAACGAAACACGTAGTGCGGCTCGATGCCCATGCGCAAGTCGCTGATGATGATGTCTTGCTGCAATCGCGATATCGAGTAAAAACCCAGGGTGAACCATTTAAGTCGCTCGACCGGCCAGTGATCCTCGAGATTGGCCAGCAATGCGTCTTCGCTCGGGTAGCGCTGGAAACGAATATTTTCGCCAGTGTCGAATACCGAATAATAGCCTTCGTAATAAGCCGAATCGGCTCGGGCCACGGCCCGCCAGAGCAGCGAATTAAACGCTGACGGTGTGGTAAATATTTGCGTGTAGGAAATATTCTGCTCGCGCAGTGCTTTCTCGAAACTGGATTCGGCAATCGTCTTGGCGGTGACAGTCCAGCCAAGATAAATCGAGCTTACTATCAGCCCATACCGGCTGATCAGGTGCCCGCGGTCAGTCTCGCGCGACATCACCAGCGCGCAAATAACGCCGACCAGCATGGGCAGGGAATATATCGGATCGATAATGAAGATAGACGACCAGGCCACCGGCGACATCGGAAGTGGCCAGAAAATCTGCGTGCCGTAAGCGGTGAAACAGTCGAGCAACGGATGGCTCGCAAAGGCGAGAAAAATGGTCAGCAACCAGCGATTACGATTATGGATCTCGCGTGGGTGAATCTTGGTTATCAACCAGACCACCAGTGGTGTTGTTAATGCAAGCACGAGCAGCGAATGGGTGACGCTACGGTGGTAGGTAAAGCTTTTGATCACGTCGTCAAACGGAACGAGAATATCGAGGTCGGGAATCCCCGCGACAATAGCGCTCCACACTATGGCCTTGTTGCCAACCCTGCGACCAAGGGTGGCTTCACCTATGGCGGCTCCCAACGCCATTTGAGTCACAGTATCCATGTTGTTCTAGTCTCGATAAATCGTCGTGTAATGCTTACGTTTCAGGCGGTCATTCGGATTTTAAATCAAATAGCGTGAAAATTGGGCGCAATGCGTGTCCGAACTGTCAGGTTCAGAGAAAAAACAGGCCATCACTGGCCGGTTTCTCCAAAGGAGACGCTCGTAAAGCCCAGGCAGGAGGCAATCTTCGGCCATAAGCTGACTCTTTCTAAAGAATCATTTCGATCGATACCTACCCCTTTGATTAGACCGTGACAGTTTGGTGCTCCTCGGTATCTTGACCTAGGGAAATCATATGGTTTACTCGTTGGTATACTGTTAATGGCAGAGAGAAATAGTGAGGAACAAATCATGCAAGAACATGAATATATAAAGGTGATCGATAGGGTTCATATCACCACTGCGCTTGAACAGCTGCAAAAAGTCAGGCCTTCCAAAAGCATTGGCGGAATATCCGAAGCAGACTTAAATGAAATTATTATCAAGTTAAAAGAATGGGAAGAGGAATTATTTCGGGTAGTGGACGTAAATCCGGATGTT
>CALZHS010000423.1 GCA_945787265.1 uncultured Gammaproteobacteria bacterium
CCTCGCGACACGTCGAGCTACCACAGCCCGCGGCGCAAGAACAGCTACCGCAACCGTGCCAAAAAAGGCGCCATTCTGACGCAACATACCGGCTTGCCGCCGCGCAAGTAGGATTTACTCTTTTTCGATGACGAGGGTGATCTGGCCGACCTTGAAACCCCACTTGGTCATGACGGACTCGTTCAATAACACCTTGTCCGACACCAGATACATGCGATCGTCTATACGCAGATCGACCGTGCCGTCACCGTATGGGATGCGCAGTACGTAGTCCAGGAAAAGGCTGTTACCCGCCACTTTCATTTTACCCTCACCGATGACATCGCCCGCGGTAGCGACATAGGTACCGTCTGCATTTGGTTTCAGCTTCCAGACCCGGGTTTGTCGTTCGCCATCATCGAAAACAAAACTTTCATCGAGGGTGCCGATACCATCGACCCAGTAGGCTTTGATGTTTGCGCTGAAATAGCGAATAACCTGCCCACTGCGGTCCTTCACAATGCCATGCGCAGTGAGCTGGCCATTAAAGAATTTCTCGGCCACCAGCTGCGGCTCGTTGTCGGCATACTGCTCCACCGTTATCGACGAACAGGCACTGATGAAGGCCAGGCCTAAAGCGGCAAGCGCGAATTTAACGATGGCTCTCATAGCTGTTTCGCGCTGCTAACCCTTTGCGTTCGATTTGAATACGCAGTTTGCGCGGTCAGTTTCAGGTCGTCAACGGCGCAGGCCTTTGCAGGCACATCCTGGTAATTGTAACGAATGTCGACCACCAGCCCGTTACCCTTACCGTCACCGATATTGGAAAGCCCTCGATAACGGGTCAGGCGTTTCAGTTTAGCGTCGTATCCGAGTTCGATCGGTTCCACCAGCATCCGCAGGAACCAGTTATTCATCTCCAGGCTGAAGCATTGATCGGTTTCGCTGTCGTAAGTACAGCCCACAGGTTTGATACGCAACTTGACCAGGCTTTCACGGGCCGCAAATGGAAACTGGAAACTTTTATTGTCGCCGGCCAACAGGCTGTCCCAGTTTGTCGTGACAAACGCATCGAATCCGGCGTCTATTACGACCGGCAGGTTTGGACTCGGTCGAGTGGAGATAACCTTCCCGGACTCGCTCGTGTTCGCGTCCTTTACCGTCATCGTAAGCTCATCCTGTTTCAGCTCAACCTCGATCGATTCCTGCGAATAGAAATTGTGCTGCACAAAGGATGGAGTTGTCGGTCCGGTTTCGTAACTCAGGATCTTGTGCGCGATCAGTTGCCCGTCAACGTCCCGATAGATGACCTCACGCGCGAGTTCATCACTGCTGAGACAATGTGTTTCACTATACAGGGGCTCATCGCTTTTCAGGTCAAAGGCTTCGCCAATGGTCTGGGCGAAAATTTCATTGGCATTGCCGTTTTGCATCATCGCGAATAACGGCAACGCCAGCATTATCATCTGACGGCCTCTGGATTTAATTAAGGGTTTCATGATTTTAATCTTCCTGCATAATAGATTCCGCATGGAAACAAAAGCGCCCAGCCGATGCCCATGACCACCAGGGAGGTCATTATCGGCAGGCCGAGTTCGGCGTCTGTTAAACGAGTCCCCACCCAGTAACTGGCTGGTCCAAATATTCCTGCAAATACCACCGCCAGTGTGAGATGTCGATTCATCCAGAACAACGCGTGCATGAAAGTGGTCGCAAACAACAGCCACAGGCACACCAACCAGACCGGGATCCCTAGCAATATCGGATCGCTGTAGCTGATGATTCCGCTTTGCGCCATCAGCACGTCCCACAGGCAGCCGACCAGAACAACGATACTGATTAGTTTCCACTCCACCGGACTGCTGAGAACCAGCCAGTTATGGATTAACAACGCGGCAATGGTAAACGCGATGGCGTAGATGTCGCCTCCCACCACACAGACGAACCAGCCGGTCTGGAACAGGGCCAGGTTGATCAGTATCTTTTTCACGAGACCACGTGAGCGTACTTATGACTGGCCGGTTCTGCGCCAGTCGGGTTTTGCCAGCAGGATCTGCGAGGTTCCGATGATGCGTTCTTCGAAACCACCCTGGCAGTAACACAGGTAGTAGTTCCACATGCGAATGAAGTATTCATCGAATCCCAGCGCCCTGACCTCGTCCAGCCTGCCGATGAAGCGTTCGCGCCATATTTTCAAGGTCCGGGCGTAGTCTTCGCCGATTTCCTGCATCCCGATCATCAGCATGTCGGTATTTGACCTGACCGATGAAATGATCGCTTCATGGCTTGGCAGTGAGCCGCCGGGGAAAATGTAGCGCTGGATAAAATCGACCGACTTGCGGGCATACCGGTAACGTTGGTCCGGAATTGTAATCGCCTGCAGTAACATCAGGCCGTCATCCTTCAACAATGCGGCACAGCCGCCGAAATACTGCTTGTAGAACTCGTGCCCCACCGCCTCGATCATTTCCAC
>CALZHS010000424.1 GCA_945787265.1 uncultured Gammaproteobacteria bacterium
AACGGTCTGCAGGGGCACGTTTAAAAAGACCCCGAATTCCTGGGCGATGTTACAGCTCACGCGTGCATGCACCCTGCCCTGTCGATCACGAAATGACTGAGCCGTGGTCGCCGGGAAAACTCCCTCGTGCCAGATACCCGGATGTATGTAGAGACCGCGACTGCCGTCGCACCACAAGGCGACGATTGCCTCGAGCGCGAGATCATCACCCGGTAGTGCAACCGGCACCACGAAAGGTTGCTTCTCGAGGGGGTAAAACAATTGCCCGCCATCGGGGTGATAGTTCAGGTGCCACAACAGTACCCGCTCGGGTCTGTCCACGCCAGCATCGCTGCTGGCACGAGCCGGATTTTCCGACCAGCCGAGGATGTAGGTGCCGCTAACCGCATCGTTGCGCCCGTGCAGTACCTGGCCCCGCCATTCGCTGTGAAAAATCCCCTCGACCACACCCCCCTCGTCGCCGGTGTCCGCATCTACCGGGCGCCAGCCTTGCGCCGGCCACTGCACGATTTCGATGTCAAAATCGTCCGGGTTATCGACCAGGGCGCCATAATCCGCAACGCTCACGTCATCGGCGGCAAGCAACGGCACATCGTACCAGGGCAACTGCCCCGGCACGTCGGGTGATAAGTAATCAACCGGCTGCAACGAGCTAGAACTTCTCGACCCAGGGGCGCAGGTCGATTTCATGCGTCCATGCGCTGCGATGCTGGTTCAATACCGCCATGTAGGTTTGCGCGATCGCATCGGGTTCGAGCTCGGCATCGTTGGCATTAGTGTCAGCATCGGCGTCGGACAAATCCCGTCCCGGGGCCGCGATGCCGCCGTCAATAATAAAATGCGCGACGTGAATATTCTCCGGGCCCAGTTCGCGCGCCAGGCTTTGCGCCAGGCCTCGCAACGCAAACTTACCCATCGCAAAGGGCGCAAAATTAGGGAAGCCCTTGATGCTCGCGGTCGCGCCGGTAAAGAACAGCGCGCCACCACCAAGTTGTTTCATGCCTATTGCAGCCTGTTGCGCTACCAGGAAGGCGCCATAGGCCGTCTGCATCAGCGAATCGAGCACCAGTTCGGGATCGAGGTTCGTAATAGGCCCCGCGGTATAGGCGCTCGCGTTATAGAGCACAACATCGGGCGTGCCCAAGGCCTGCTGCATCGACTCAAACAAATCCCGCACCGAGTCGACCGAAGTTGCGTCACAGGTGATGGCATGCGCACCGATCTTTGCACACAGCGCGTCGAGCTTGGCGATATTGCGCGCTGCCAGTCCGACCTTGTAATCCTCAGCTGCCAGCGCCCGTGCGAAGGCCGCACTGTTACCACTGCCGGCACCCACGATTAAAGCAATTTTTGACATGACGCCACCCGCTGACCTGTTATTAACGAGGCATTATTAAAACGCGGGCAGGTCTATTTGTATAGCTGAATTTAAAACAGGGTTTTCTTCAGTAAATTCAGAGAAATCAATACACCCAATATCAGAAACCAGGTGGTGGGAGCCATGGAGTGCCACAAATCTATAACGATTGCGAATAGTTCCATAATTACCTCGCTTTTCTCTAAACAAGATTAAGTATGGTCTATAACTATATGTTAAATAACGATAATGTCAATAATAATTTATTGCGTTCTGTCTACCAGTGACGATTACGAATCCGCTTCGGCATTGCTTCAGCGTTACCCCGGAGTCGCACTAACCGTATTTCGATATTGCTTCCATATCAGGCACACGGACTCGGTAAGCTCCGGGTCCCCGCTCGCAACTCGCTGATCCATCGCCGCGGGGCTGAGCCATTGACCATCGTCAATCTCTTCCGGGTGCAGCACCATCGGCCCATCATGCCGGCAAAGGTAAACCATGCAGTGCTCGTAGCCGGTGAGCGCCGAGGCCTGCAATTTAAACAATTGCTCAAGTGGCTGCTCGATCCGGATTCCCAGCTCTTCTGCTATCTCTCGCCGCGCGCAATCCTCGTAACTCTCGCCACTATCAACATGGCCCGCGGCCGAAGAATCCCATTTCCCGGGCTGCTCATCCTTGCTCAATGAACGTTTCTGCAGAAACAATTCGCCGGCACTGTTAATAACCAGGATATGTACCGCGCGGTGCATCAGGCATTCGGCATGAATTTCACCGCGGGTCCTGACCGCGACGATATTGTCGTTTTCATCAACGACGTCGAGCAGTTCGTGGCTGACGGACATGGACTTTCTCCAGGGAATACCGGGATCGCTTACCCGGGCAATGGTGAATCATTCAGCATAATCGCGCGTGTCCTTGTCGCGGAATAACACCAGGCAAAGCCTGATTTCAGGAGAAACCCATCGAGCCGGAACTGTTTGTTTCGTTTGTAATATTCGGGGTGATCGCCGCGGTCACACCCGGACCCAATAACGTGATGCTGACCACGACCGGGCTTAATTTCGGCGTGCGTCGCGGCGTGCCGCATTTACTCGGCATCTGCATTGGCTTCCCGGTCATGCTGGCGCTGATCGGACTGGGTTTCGGCACCCTGTTCCAGCTCTACCCGATCCTGCACGAGGCGATCAAGATCGTGGGTATCGTTTACCTGCTTTACCTTGCCTGGAAAATTGCAACCACGCGCACGGTTGCCGGCGGGATCAGCCAGTCTAAACCGATTAACTTCTGGCAGGCGGCCGCGTTTCAATGGGTCAATCCGAAGGCCTGGATCATGGGTAGCAGCGCCCTTGCCGCCTATACCACGCTGGACGACAACTTTTTCGCCCAGGTACTGATAATCTGCCTGACTTTCCTGTTGATCACGATACCCTGTGCCGGGGTGTGGCTGGTGTTCGGTGCCGGGCTGCAGCGCTTTCTCAAGGACCCGCAGCACCTGAAAATATTCAATATCGTCATGGCCCTGCTGCTGATCGCGTCGATCCTGCCGGTGCTCTGGGAGATGGCAGCTGGAAATTCCTGAGATTCGATTCTAGTTGCTCGTACTCGATGCTATGAATGCCTCGACGATTTCTGTCTCCACGGCTCCGACCTGCTTGGCCTTCAATTCTCCATCGGGTCCAAAGATCAGGAAACTGGGGGTGCCGATCCATTTGCTGCCGGTCGTGATCTGATAATAGGCCGCCACCACCTCAGGCTCAGCTATCAGGTTTTCGAAATTCAGCTGGTGACGCGCAACGAAATCAACCGCGGCTTGCTGCCGCTCGGCTCCATCGAGGGTCACACCGAGCACCATGGCATTTTTGTCTGCATGTTCTCGGTGAAACCGCTGATAATCGTCGACTTCGCGCTCGCAGATCTGACAATCGTGGGCCCAGATCATAACGATCAGCCACTTGCCAGGCTGGTTGTGGTTATCAATGGTTTCGAATGCGCCAGATTTCAGGTTCTGAAAAAGTGGCGAACCGGCAAATGCAGCTGGTGGTGTTAGCAGCAAAAAAACTACAGCGACAAACGAAAAAAATTTGAACATTTATCGAAATTCGGTAGAAATACTCCCGGTATACGGGACGAGGGCATAAACCGTCAGCGGGCCGGTTAATCAGCCCACTGACAGACGTACTATTATTTTAACCCGATGGGTTCCTTAGGGTTTGATGTAGGCATACCCATCTTGTTGAAGCTTAGCTACTTCAGCGACACCACTAGGCACTATGTCTTCTTTGGCAACATCGTAGAGGTCGGTATCCACGTCGACCTTGCGACCGCGCACCGTGTTGGCACAGACGTGAAAAGAGACTCCCTGCCCCTTCAAATCGGTGACCTAGGCGGTCATCTTGTCATCCGCATTGGCGTGCTTGAATTTTTTCAGCTTGTCCAGCGAATCGGGTTCAAGCAGCAATGCCAGGCCGTTGCCATGGAGCACAACTTTGAGATCGAGATTTTCAGCCCCGACGGCGTTGATATGGTTTTGAATATTTCTCAAAGCGCCTGCCTGCTGTTTCGGATTATCATAGTTGATGTGATAAACAACTTTCTGCTTGCCATAGTATTCGCCGGCAATTGTGTTTCCTGCTACCCAGTAGCTCGAAACCATTAATGCCGCTATTACCAGTTTTGTAATCGTTTTCATCATTTCTCCTCAATTTAGACCATTAGAACGCGGACAAGCTTATGCCAACCAGCTAAATATTATAATTAGGGAATTCCCCTATGCCACGAAGTTCAAAGTTTATCCTTTAATATCAGGCAGATACGGACCAGTTCGGAAAGCGATCTGGCCGCGGTCTTTTCCATAACCCGGGCGCGGTGTATTTCCACGGTCTTTTCGGAGATCCCAAGCCGAGCCGCCACGACCTTGTTGGTTTTGCCTTCCACCACCAGGCACATGACTTCACGTTCACGCTCGGTGAGATTTTCCAACGCGTTAGCCGCCCTGGTTTTTTCACTCTCGGCATCACTGATTTCACGACCCAGCTCGAGCGCGGTTTTGACGCAGGCAAGCAATTCCTCGTCGGCATAAGGTTTTTCCAGGAAATC
>CALZHS010000425.1 GCA_945787265.1 uncultured Gammaproteobacteria bacterium
CCGCAGGTCCCTGCGCGAACAGGGTGCGCGCAGTGGCCCCCTGGGACAGGTTTATCCGGGTAACTGCCGCATGAAGAAACTGTTGCCGGCAAATCATTCCATACGGTTGAATATCGAGCATGCGCAATCAATCAGCTTTGTCGACCAGGTCTATGGCGAATTCACACTCAACCTGCCCGAATCGGTCGGCGACTTCGTGCTCAGGCGAGCGGACAATATCTACGCCTATCACCTTGCCGTGGTGGTCGATGACGAGTTACAGGGGATCTCCGAAGTCGTGCGCGGCGCCGATTTGCTGGAGAACACCTGCCTGCATATCTACCTGCAGCAGCGACTGGGCTTCAGGACGCCTGAATACCTGCATATTCCACTGGTCAATAATGCCGGGGGCATCAAGCTGAGCAAACAAACCGGCGCCAATCCCCTGGATCATGGCAACGCTCCGAGACAGTTACTGGCCGCGTTGCGTCACCTCGGCCAGTCACCACCGCCGGAACTCGAGCACCGAAAACCACGGGAAGTTTTGCAGTGGGCGCTCGACAACTGGCGTATCGCGTCGATTCCGGTACAGCGCCCGGCGATTGCCGAAACTTTTGGCAATTAAGCGGTTTTCAGGATATTCAAAACGCGATCGATAGTCAGTTCGCACCCTTGAATTCTCGCATTGCTGCGCTTCGCGTAGCCGATATAGTCATTCGATCAGACTGCTGTTGTGCGTGGTTAATTTCGCAGTAAACTATCGTCTTCGTTCATCGTTTAAAAACCAGGTGAAAGCATGCTCAAAACCGCAGGTGACATGATCAAGGAAGCCCAGCAGCATATCGAATGCGTGGACGTCGCGACGGCCAAGAAGATATACGATGAAAATTCGGATGCGGTCATTGTCGACGTGCGCGAGGAGCACAGTGCCAACGAATCCAAACTTTCCAATTCGATCAATATTTCGCGCGGCCTGCTGGAAATGCAGGTGCACAAGGTTTGCCCCGAAGCAACGACCGTCATCCTCACTCACTGTGGTGGTGGTGGACGTGCTTCGCTTGCGGCGCACACGCTCAAACAGCTGGGTTACGCGGAGGTTTACGCGATAACGGCACCGTTTGAGGAAATCAAGGAAGTCTTCGGCTGACCAGCCTACTTGACCTGGTCAATCGTCAGCACGATTTGCGCGGGCGGATTGCTGCTGTCCACCGCTTCAAGCTCGGTGTAGAAGTCGCCCGCCTGGGCCACCGGATTGCCGCTGCTCGAGACACGCGCGCCGACGATAACCTGGTCGAAGGTCGATAGTTTCATTGTCGGCATCATCGCATCATCGTCACTGAGCGTTAGCGTCGCCGGTAAATCGCTGAGTTGCAACTTTCTGACTGCCAGCGGCATCGGCGGTCCCTCCATTGCCTTGGCATATATAAATACCGCTGCGCCGGGACTGGCCCTCGACTTAAGTTCAGCATCGATGTCGACAACAACATTCAGTGTGGGCTTGGTGCTCGCGGTGCTGGCGAGTTCGGGATCACGTTCTTCGAGCATCGCGATAAGACCCTTGATTTCACGGGTCGAGTCGGGGTTGTCCGCAATCAAGGGCAGTAGCTGCGTCCAGTAACGATGCGCAGCCTTGTGATCCTGGCGTTGTTCTGCAGCCATCCCCGCCAGCCAGAGACCATTCGGGAAACTCGGCGCGAGCTCGAGTCCACGTTTGACCAGTGTCTCTGGCTCACCCAGCAGGTTGCCATTGTTTTGCATCGCCAGCGCGTCCGCCAGTGCGAACAGGATCCCGGGTTCATCGGCCAGCAAGTCATTGCTGCGCTGAAACGCGGTCACCGCCTCGCCGTACTGCTGCTTGCCCATGAAGGTTCTACCCAGCATAAACCAGCCTTCCGCATCCTCGGGATTGGCGCGCAACCTGTCCTGTATCGCAACAACCATTTCATCGAGCGTCATTTGCGGAGCCGCGGCGGTCTGTTGCGCTGGCGCCGCACGTACCAGTTCAGGATTCTCGATGACCCGGTACTCACCAAAAACCAGGTACAGAGCAACGCTGCTAAGTGGTATCGCCAGCAATACCACGACAGCCATCCATTTGCCGCGCAGTTTCTCGCTGTCGTCCTCGTTGTTCTCAAGTTCGAGCGCGAGCGAGGTTTGTAAATCCAGCAGTGCGCTATCGTAGCTGGCCTGGTCAATTTCGCCATCGGCCAACTGCGCCTCGAGCTGCTGCTTCTGCTCACGCGCGATTTGTATGTTCTGCCGCTGGCGCTGATTACCCTGCTGAACTCGATTCGACCGAACCAGCGGGAGCAGCAATATGACGAGCGCAAGCGCGAGCAGCGCGATGCTGACGATCCAGAAACTCATTTGCCCTGCTCTTTATCTTCCAGCAGCGACTTTGCTTCGGCCATCGCAGCGGGGTCCACTTCGACCGGCTTCTGGGCGTTACGCAATCTGCGAA
>CALZHS010000426.1 GCA_945787265.1 uncultured Gammaproteobacteria bacterium
ATCGCACTGATCACAGGCGAATGGCTGGTCAATAATATCGACGAGGTTTTAGTACTTGATGTGCGCAAGGATATCAAGAGCTTCGCTGACGGACATATCCCGGGCGCGATACTCGTCAACGTGAAGGAGATCCGAATCGAGCGTGAGATCAATGACAAGAACATGACGCGGATGCGGCCAGATCCCGCCGGCTTCGAAAAATTCATGCGCGCACACGGGGTCAATAATGACAGCACGGTGGTTTTAACACATCTCGGCAAAACCTCTGGGCAGGTCACCGGCGCCGCGCGCCTGTATTGGCAGATGAAATATTTTGGCTTTGACCGGGTAGCGTTACTCGATGGCGGCAATCCGAGCTGGGTCGCAGCACTCGAAGACCTGGTTACCGAGGTGGACACGGTAACGCCCGGTAATTACGTGGTCGGCGATGAAAAGCCGGAGATGGTGGCGACCATGGAGCAGGTTCGGGCAGCGCTGCAGGATGATGCGGTGACGCTGATCGATACGCGCGAGCTGCGCTATCATGTTGGTCTCGAAAAGAAGGATTACGTTTACGCCCCCGGCCATATTCCAGGTTCGCGCAATATGCCGTACAAGTTTCTGAATCCAGTGAAGGGTGGCAATCGCTACTTCGACCGCGAATCTTACCTGAGCCTGCTCGATTCGCTGCGCATCGATACCGGCGATAGCCTGATCCTGTACTGCAACAGCGGTTATGAAGCCTCATCGGCCTGGTTCGTGTTGCGCGAAATAGTCGGCAAGCAGGACGTCAAGCTGTACGACGGTTCGCTGCACCAGTGGACGCAATACGAAACCAACCCGATGACCACCCGCCTCGCCGACTAATGTTGCAGGTCGGCGAAAAAGGGGTTACGCCTTAAGCAGAGATTGACCGCTACTCCTTCGGCAGGGTTTGCACGTAAGACAGAATATCAACCCCGACCTGAAGGCCAAAGGCACGTATCGCCGGCATCTCGGAATCGGGCTGACCATTCATGATCTTCTGGATCGTTTCCCAGGGATTTTTGTTCGAAAGTGCGCCGAGCGGAGGCATTCCCTCCGGTTCCGTGCCTGATTCTGCATGGCAGTTAGCGCAGACAGTCTTGTAAATAGACTCACCCTTAGAGCGGTCACCATTTTTGGCCTTTCTCGATTTACGGTCGATTACCGCGTCGATATCGAATTGCCCCCTGGTCAGGAAATTGGCCAGATCGGTGAGATCCTGCTGACTCAACTTGCCGGCATAGCCGTGAGTCGAGTCTTTCAACGCCGCAATCACTTTGGCGTTTGCAGCACCCTGCAGTTGCGTGAGTCCACCGATGCCGGTTTTATACGAACCCGATGCATAGGCGCCGTCCTTGCCCATTAAATCCCAACCGTGACAGGATTTGCAGCGATGGGTCGTGGCGCCCTTCTTTTTAGTGTTGGAGGCAGGCCAGGCCGGATGTGTGCCGTCAGGCTTGGCGGCACCGATAACCGCGTACCATTTATCGTATAACTTTCCGCCGCGTACAATCGACGAAACTTCGTCAGCATAGCTAAGTTGTGAACAGGCTATAAATGTCAAAGCAACGAGCCAGCTGGTAATTTGTTTGATATGCATTAACGCTTCCCCCGGTTGATATTGAGTCGTTTTAAATTTACTTTTTTGAATAATGTCTTATATTCTTATTATCTCCTAACTCGAGACAATTGCTGGTTCCGTTTCAGTTGACGCAGATCAACAAAAGCGAAGAAATTTTGACGATGAGCCGGACTGGATTTTGATCCACCAGCGATTATGCGGTTGAATTATCCAATCCTAATTCCTTCGGCAGGTAACCATATATCTTGCGGGGTATTTATCTGGCAACCAACAACGTTTAAAGTAACAGGCTGTCAATCGTGACGTTGTCGAATAAGACTGCGTCTGTTGAAGTTTTGCTGGAGGTTCTCATGATCAGGAAAACATTTGCAGCCCTCGCATTGATTAGCGTGCTGTGGGCGGCACCGCCGATAACTTCTTTGTACATTACACTACCGACGGGTACGGCCGCGGCCCAGGCGCAGCCCGCTGTCCCCAACTGGTTCGACCCGTCAACCTGGATGGCGATGCCAGGTGCGACGACGATGCCGGGCATGCCGGGTGTGCCAGGCGCTCCGTTGCAGATGAATTTGGCGACACCGGGTGGGTGGTCGGCTTTCATGCGTCCCAGCACCTATGGAGCCTTCATGAATCCCGCAACTTATGGACAATTCATGACACCGCAGTTCTACATGCAGTTCGCCAACCCCAACAACTGGATGAGCTGGATGAATCCGGCGTCTTACATGAACTTTATGAATCCCTCGACCTATATGCAGTGGATGAATCCCGGGAATTACGCGATGTACATGAATCCCGCGACTTACCTGCAATGGATGAATCCAACGGCTTATACGTTTCCGACAACGACAC
>CALZHS010000427.1 GCA_945787265.1 uncultured Gammaproteobacteria bacterium
TCTCAAAGCCCTGCAGGTTTAAACTGAATATATTCGAGAACTCCACTTCGCGGGGCACGAGGTATACCAGCGACGAGACAAAAACCAGCATAAACATGAATGCAGCCATACTGGATGTGCCCGCCCTGTTTTTAATCCAGATTATTTTATTCAATTGATCGTCGAACATCCTGTCGGCCGACTTGATCATGCTTCGTGCTTTCAGGTAATAGAAATAATTGGCAAACAGGGCAATAAAAATAAAAGGTACGAAACATACCAGTGCTACCAGCAACAGGGAGGTCAAGTTACCGTTGAGAGCTTGCGGCATATAGGAATTATAAAAAGCAAACGTCAGCATATAGGCCAACCACAGGATTAAGCTAAAGACCCAGAGTTTCCGGTATATGGTCCAGACAAACATCAGTGCAAGCACTGCAAACGGCAGCTGGAGCATCGTTACATCGGGTAGCAGCTTGTATTCAGACGGTCCGGGATAAAACTGAATTGCAACCACGATCACCGCGAACAACAGGATCGAGAAGTTAAGAATTCTCATCAAGCGTCTGTTCGCGTTAATCCTTGACAAGGGATTGAATTTTACCGCTTGCCTGAATTCGCTGAAAACGACCATGTAGTATTCAACGGCATCTCTCGGGCTCCAGAAAAAATTCCGCTCTCCCAGGAAAGCCCGGTACAGTTCGGCCTCCAGCCTGTCCTCTTTAAAGGTCGATGTATTCGCTCGTGACTTGCGTTTATTACCCGAGTTCGAAGCGTAATGCGCATGAATATTAAATGCTTTTTCCGCGATAACCGCAGCCAGTTTATTTGGACAACCGTTTTGCGTGATCTTGATTGCGATCCTGCTTTCACTGATTCCGGTTTGTGCCAGCTTGATTGCATAGTCGAGCATTACTTCCCAGAAAACTGTATCGGCGTATTCGTCTCCGGTCTCGTTGTACTCTGATTTGGAATCGGAGTAATTAGCAGAACCCTCTGATCCTGAATCTCGATCGTACTCCCCGCGGGAATCCGAAGCTGATTCACCGTTGCCGCCTTCGGCACGATTTTCGGACAATATTTTGTAAGCCTCGGCTGCCTGATGAAATCGTTCCCTGGCCTGGGATGAATTTTCGCATCTATCCGGGTGCCATTTCATAGCTTCCCTGCGGTAGGCCTTTTTTATTTCTTCATCGGTGGCAGCGGTCGATATGCCGAGAATTTCGTACGGATTCATGAATTAGTGTGCTGTGGCATTAAAATGTTTGAGAGTAACTCTGGACGATTAAACCTAGGACATTAGTTGAACCAGGGTATTTTTCTCATCACTGTCTGTTACCGCAGCCATTGCCGTCTTAAACGCCATTACGTTCTTATCGTGGCTGGCAAGCAATTTTTCCAGTTCCAGGTTTTCCGCGATACCGGGTACGCCACCAGACTTGTATTTATTTTCGATTGCTTGCAGACAGTTAAAATGTGCAGCCTTACTATCGCTCATATCGAGAAAAGCCTGGTAGGCTATTTTCGCTTCCTTACTTAAACCGTCTACGGATTGCATGATCTATGGCTGAATTCTATTGCGGTGATCAAATTATAGCCGATGGGATTCAGCGCCGGATAAAATTGGCGGTAAGTGAATGCCTGTAGAGGACCATCAGGAAAACGGTCAGCACAAACAGCTGGTACCAGCCGATCGGGTATCGCAGCCACGGACTGCGATTTTCGGGCTGTCTCCAGAGGTAGTAAGAAACCAGTTTCGCGGGTTCGGCAGTTGCGGTGGCGACAAGCGACCGGCGATATTCATCGCTGGCACCCGGATGCGACTCAAGCCCGTCGATAATGTATCCGAGGTATGTAGGCGTTGGCTTCAGGTTCGGCGTAGACAGGTTGGTCTGATAGAAATAAACGTTTTCCCCATCCTGCCCGACAAAAGTACGGCGGTACCTTTTCAGTATGGGTACCCCCTCGTAGAAATCCATGCGCGCTGCATCTCTGCCCGACAGGGTGTAAAGATAACCGTGAAGTAACTCACCGGGTGCATAAGTTGCCGACGCGTATCCACAACCCGACCACGGCGCGGGATGATCAAACCGCAGGCCGTAATCCCTGAGTGTAAAATGTTTCACGGCGAAGGGCGTGATTCGACGTTCCTTCATTATCGTGTCGCTCAGATTAGCACCGAAGGCCAGGTATTTAACCTGTTCGGATCCGTGACCAAACAGGCGCTTGATGTTGCAGATTTCAAACAGGAGTCGCCAAATCAAGTAACGATGCATAGTGCGCTTGCCCGAAACAAATACCAGTAGCAAGATACTGAGTTAGTTTATTTGGGTCAATTCTAGTGGATCACATTCCCGGTCCTAGCCGGATCAACCTGACGGACCGCGGTTCGGGGCTGCAGCTGATCCTGCAGTACCCAAATTATTCGAGTTTGTATTTCGCTATAACAGGCGTTTT
>CALZHS010000428.1 GCA_945787265.1 uncultured Gammaproteobacteria bacterium
ATGCGCCTGGCACGAGGAATGGGATGAATTATCGAATGCTGAACAGGCGGCCATGAAAGCACGCCAGGGCGTGCGTTACCCGATGCTGGAGGAACTCGTTGTCATGGATCCCGAGACCATGGAACCAGTGCCGCGTGATGGTGAAACCATCGGCGAAATCATGTTCCGGGGCAATATCGTTATGAAAGGATACCTGAAAAACCCCGGTGCCACGGAGGAAGCCTTTGCCGGTGGGTATTTCCACAGCGGCGACCTCGCGGTTTGTCATGAAGACGGGTACATCCAGATCATGGACCGCTCCAAGGACATCATCATTTCCGGCGGCGAGAATATTTCCAGTATCGAGATTGAAGGGACGCTGTATCGTCACCCCGCGGTTCTGGAAGCGGCTGTTGCCGGCATGCCCGATGAAAAATGGGGTGAAACGCCTTGCGCGTTTGTCACGCTGCGCGATGATGCGGGCGAAGTAAACGAGCAGGAAATAATCGATTTTTGTCGTGCCAATATGGCGCATTTCAAGGCGCCGCGTAAGGTCGTGTTCGGACCCTTGCCGAAGACTTCCACCGGGAAGATCCAGAAGTTTGTTTTGCGCGAGCAGGCCAGGCGACTATGACCGATATCAATACCCTGCGCCGTATCCTGGTCGAAAACAAACGCGTTGCGATCGTCGGGCTTTCTGCCGACTGGTCCCGACCGAGTAACTTTGTCGGCAAGTACCTGCTCGAGCATGGCTTCGAAGTGATTCCGGTGAACCCGAAGTACGATGAAATACTCGGACAGAAGTGTTATGCCGATCTAAAAGATATTCCGACTCCGGTTGATATGGTCGACCTGTTCCAGCGCGCCGATCGCGTCATGCCGTTTGTCGAGGACGCGATTAAAATCGGGGCCAAAGTGGTGTGGATGCAACTCGGTATCGTTAACGAGGAAGCCGCGCAAAAAGCTCGCGACGCAGGACTCGAAGTGGTCATGGACCGTTGCGTCAAGATCGAATATGCGCGGCTGTTCGGGGGGCTCAATACGGCCGGCGTTAATACCGGTGTTATCTCGGCTCAGCGGCCAACCGTATTCAACCGATAAACGGAGCAGACCATGGCCGATCGAAAATTTGGAATTGAAACCCTGTGCTTACATGCAGGGCAAATCCCGGATCCGATTACCGGTGCGCGCGCGGTGCCGATCTATCAGACCACGTCGTATGTTTTCGATGACGCCGAGCATGCTGCAAGCCTGTTTAACCTGCAGACTTTTGGCAATACCTACGTGCGCCTGACCAATCCCACCACGGCGGTGTTCGAGGAGCGCATGGCCTCGCTCGAGAACGGCCGTGCCGCACTCGGTGTCAGTTCGGGCATGGCGGCACAAATGACCGCGATCCTGACGCTGATGCAGCAGGGCGACGAACTGGTATCCGCGAAGACACTTTACGGCGGCACTTTTTCGCAATTCGATGTGACCTTCCGCAAGATGGGTATCGAGACGACATTTGTCGATTCAGACGACCCCGAAAATTTTCGCCAGGCAATTACGTCGAAGACCCGGGCGCTCTATGCCGAAACCATTGGCAATCCAACCAACAACGTGATCGATATCGAAGCCATCGCGGCGATCGCGCACGATGCGGGTATTCCGTTAATCGTTGACAGTACCTTTGCGACGCCTTACCTGTGCAAGCCGATCGATTTTGGCGCCGATATCGTGGTGCATTCGGCGACCAAGTTTATCGGCGGGCACGGCACCAGCATGGGAGGTGTCATGATCGAATCCGGCAAGTTCGACTGGGACAACGGCAATTTCCCGGGCATGACCGAACCATCGGCCGGTTACCACGGCATTCGTTTTTACGAAACCTTTGGCGATTTCGGATTCACGATGAAAGCGCGTTGTGAAACACTGCGCACGCTGGGGCAGGCCATGAGTCCGTTCAACGCGTTCATGATGCTGCAGGGAATCGAAACCCTCCCGGTGCGTATGGATCGCCACTGTGCCAATGCCCTTGGAGCAGCCAAATTCCTGCAGGATCATCCGGCCGTCGGATGGGTTAATTACGCCGGTCTCGAAGACAATCCCTACCAGCCCCTGGTTAAAAAGTATTTATCAAAGGGCGCCAGTTCCATTTTTACCTTCGGCGTCAAGGGTGGCGCGGCGGCGGGCGAGAAATTTATCAACAGCGCCCAGTTCATGAGTCACCTTGCCAACGTGGGTGACGCGCGTACGCTGATTATTCATCCGGCATCTACAACCCACCGCCAGCTCAGCGAGGAGCAGCAAATCGCGGCCGGGGTCACCCCGGACATGGTGCGGATCTCGGTTGGGCTCGAAACCCTCGACGATATCCTGTGGGACCTCGACCAGGCCCTCAACCAGTCCCAGTAAGGGTTACACCTTGACCAGGCTGAGCCGCTCAATTCGTTAAGTTCATAATAAATCTGAGGA
>CALZHS010000429.1 GCA_945787265.1 uncultured Gammaproteobacteria bacterium
GCCTTGCTACTTGACTCACTACCCACGCAGCAGCGAGATTTGATCTGGCCGCTGATCGAACCGGGTGACCTGGGTGCAGTTTTACTTGAAACCCAGGACGACATCAGCGACGCCAAGCTCAAAGAGCTCGAACCTGAAGAAATTGCCGCGATCGTCGAAACCCTGCCCGATGTGGACGACCAGGCCGATCTTATCCTGGCACTTCCCACCGACAAGCTTGTACAGACGCTGCATACGCTGGACGCGAACAAGCGTGAAAAACTCGAATCGGTTCTGTCTTACAGCGAGGACACTGCTGGCGGCCTGATGAACATTGACCAGGTTACGGTACGCGCCGATGTTTCACTCGACGTGGTGCTGCGCTACCTGCGCATCCGCGGTGAGCTACCCGATCACACCGACCAGCTTTTCGTCACCGACCGTCATGACCATTACATCGGCACATTGTATTTACGAGACCTGCTGACCAACGACCCGGATGCCGAGGTAAAAAGTATTATGCGTACCGACGTTGATGCCATGCATGTACACATGTCAGACAACGAGGTAGCTCGTGAATTTGAAAAATACGACCTGGTGAGCGCTGCAATCGTCGATGAAGAACACAGGCTTATCGGTCGTATCACCGTCGACGACGTCGTCGATGTCATTCGTGATGAAGGCGATCACTCCATCATGGGCATGGCCGGTCTCTCCGAGGAGGAAGACATGTTTTCCCCGGTACTGGTAACTTCGAGACGACGCGGGATCTGGTTGGGTATTAACCTGCTAACCGCTTTCCTGGCTGCCTACGTTATCGGCTTCTTCGAAGATATCCTCGACCAGGTGGTTGCGCTCGCGATCCTGATTACGATCGTACCCAGCATGGGTGGAATCGCCGGATCACAAACCCTGACCATCGCAATTCGCGGCCTCGCCCTCGGTCACACTGTCGATTATCTGGTTCGAGAATTTCGCAATTGGCATGGTCATCGCTTTTGCGCTGGTCGTAAACCTGCTCTCCGGAGCCATTGCCGGAGCGGTTATTCCGGTAGTCTTGCGTCAGATCGGAATTGATCCGGCAATCGCCGGGGGGGTGGTATTAACCACCGTTACCGATGTCGTCGGTATCATCGCATTCCTCGGGCTCGCAACCCTGGTCCTCGGCTAATGACCCATAAACTGTCTTGCCACGGACTGGGTTTGCTGGGCCGCGCCGCGAGCTGCCGTTTCGACAGCATCCAGATCGATCCCAAGCAGCGCTAGCGTCTCATTATTGATATCGAGTTCGAACCTGTCTCCGCTGCTGCCGGTTTGATTTGAGTTGACCCAGGCATCTGCAATGTGAACGGCACAGGCACTTAGCATGAACTCACCGCCCTCTGCTGGATTATGATGCGTTGTCACGGGTTCATATATTGATGGCGGTAGCTTCCATAATGCCAGCAGGGAGCCCCCAATATCGGCGTGGGAATAGCTCAGCATTTCATGCTCGAGTTCGTACATGACCCGTCCGCTCGATTCCCGCTGGTCCAGCAAGTCATTCATAAGCCCGGGCAACTTCAGGTACATTACCAGTCGCCCCAGATCATGCAACAGGCCGGGAATGTAAAAGCTTTGCGCGCCCGGAATTCCGCCAGCGCGGCCAATCTCGCGCGCCAGGATACCGACCGCGACACTGTGTTCCCAGAAGCTGGCCATATTCACCTTTTCCGAGGGTATTCCTTCGAAGGCCTTGATCACGGCAGTGACCAGGACCAGCTCGCGAATCTGTCGCAGGCCGATGGTACTGACCGCCCGTTCGATGGTTTCAATCGTGGTTGGAAAGCTGTAGAAAGCGCTATTGGCCATGCGTAACATGCGCGCGCACAAATCCGGATCGCTACGCAACAGTTCCGCAATCGAATCAGTGGTCGCACCGGGATCGACAATCGCTTCCTCGAGGCGATAGTAAATATCCGGCAGGCTCACCAGCTTGTCGATTTCCTCAACCAGCAGGTGGAGACCGGCGGTTCCCTGTGCTGCTGTGACGTTTAATGGATTAACGCTGGCCATATTTTACATATCAATTTGCTAGGCTTTGAGCTTAGTCGAAAAAGCAGCATTATTCCCATAGTAATGCTGCACCATAAACGCCGCTGGCATCCCCACGCTCGGCTTTCAGTATCAAGGTTTCGACAAAATCGGAAAACACGTAAGCGGGCAGACGTTTCGGAACCTCGGTATAAATAGAATCAATGTTTGACATGCCACCACCCAGTACGATCGCGTGGGGATCAATAATGTTAATGACATGGGCCAGCGCACGCGCGATCTGATCATGATAGCTGTCAATCATGGTCTGGCACTCGGCGTCACCGTTAGCGGCCGCGGCAATAATTTCCTCGCTCGAAAGTTTACGCCCGGAACGAACCTCAAAAGAGCGCGCAAATCCGGGGCCTGAAATGAAAGTTTCGATACAGGAAGTCTTGCCGCAATAACAGGCGGGTGCCCCGTCATCGTATTTATGCCAGGGCAGCGGATTATGCCCCCACTCGCCACTGATCGAGTGCGGCCCGTTCACGAGACGACCGTCGATCACGAGACCACCCCCGGTCCCGGTACCGATAATTACGCCGAAAACAATCCGGTAATCCTTAGCAGCGCCTCCGAGTGCCTCAGACAGCGCAAAACAGTTCGCATCATTTTCAACACGCACCTCGCAGCCCAGTAAATTTTCAATATCGCCTGCAAACGGGTGTCCGTTCATGCAGACTGTATTTGAGTTGCGCAGTAATCCTGTTGCCGGGGATATTGCACCCGGAGTACCGATCCCGATCGTCATTTCCCGTTTGACCTGAGCGCGCGCACCTGTAACGCGGTCTGCGATCGTCGCCAGGATCGCATCGTAGCTGTCGGCCGGGGTAGCAACACGCTCCCGGTAAACGGGTCGCTGGTCAGGGTCCAGCACCACTACCTCGGTTTTGGTTCCACCGAGATCGATTCCCAGTCTATATCCCATTGCGAAAGCCCGGATCTGATTTCACTGTCATCGGCTTATACATATTTTTTATGATTTTTTTCACAAAATAATTTTTTTTATCGGGGAAATTTCGAGGTATATGAAATCAATAAGCTAGAAGCCTTTTCTGACGCCATTTCGTATAAAGAAACCCGACTTATCCACAGGATATTCCCGCCGTCTCCACAGAACCATGCACAATATAATGTACTTGACCTTCCGTCAAAACACATTATATTGTGTGTCAGGTTAAATTTAACCGATAATTAATATTAAATGCTGGCTGGTTGATTCCAATCTACCAAGAGTACAAATACTTGTTTGCGATAGTT
>CALZHS010000430.1 GCA_945787265.1 uncultured Gammaproteobacteria bacterium
CGCTGATTCGGGATCCTCAGCAGCGGGCGAAAGCTAAATTGCCTGGTGCTGCCACCAGGCGGGCAAATCGGCAATCGAGTCGAGCACGGCAAACGGTTTGATCTCGCCATCCAGATCGGCCTCGCGAAATTTGCCGGTTCTGACCTGGATTCCCCGAATTCCGCACTTCTGCGCGGCATCGATATCACCGACGATATCGTCCCCGATCATCAGGGCGTGATCAGCCTTGCAATCAATCGAGGCCAGTGACGCACTGAAAAATGCCCGCGCCGGCTTACCTACCACGAGCGCCTCGCACGACGCTGCATGTTCGAGGGCCTTGATAAATGGCGCGACATCGAGCTGCAAGCCATCGTCGCTTCTCCAGTATCGTGTCATTCCAAGCGCGATCAATTCGGGGCGTGGTTCCTGCATCAGAAATCTGAAAGCGCGATTTAGCAGCTGGAAATCCCAGGCTTCACCGAGGTCGCCGATAACAACCGCGTCGACCGCAGTTTCATGATCCAGAGACACTGCGTCCACGTCGCCAAAATCCCGCTGCGTCGGTGCAGGTACAAATAAGGCAACCCTGTGCAGGTTGTGGTCTTCGAGCCACTGCGACGCAGCCACCACCGGAGTCATGATTTCGTCGACTCCTGCGCTAAAGCCCAGCGCTTTGAATTTCTCCAGCAGGTCGTCCCGCGAGCGCGAGGTGGTGTTGGTAACAAACAGGTGCGGGATTTGCTGCTGCCTGATCCAGTCAAGCGTATCGATTGCACCTGCTACCAGTCGTCCGCCCTGGTAAATGACCCCGTCAAGGTCAATCAACAAACCATTATGGGCAGCCTTGTTATCCCCCATGATCCTTTAACATCTGGCCAATCAATCCTGATTCCAAATTCACTCAAACGTTTACGGAAAAGTCTCCGAAGTGAATTTCTTGATGTTGTACTGTCCCATTACTATCCAGCGCGGCGTGGCCTTGCCGGTTCCGGCAAGCTGCAGACCAGGATGTCTGGCGACAACTTTCGCCAGGCTGGCTTCCTGATCCGGATCGACATCAACGATAAACACGTGCTTGCCCTGGCGCAACTGTGACTCGAAGCGCTTGAAATCACGATGCGGGACCTGTATGCCGTATAATCCGCCCGACCAGGCGCTAAATCCAAACAATACCACCGCCAAAAATATAAACGGCATCCAGGTATAGGTATCGGGCCAGTCGGTGTAGGTAGTTACTATCAGTACCAGCGCTGCCAGCGCGATCCCGATCCAGGTCCCAACGATGACGCCATGGACCACGTCTTTCTTGAATACCGATTCAATATTGTGCAAATGGTCATGGGTTTCTACTGCAGTGTCGTCCCGGCTGAATACGTGAATTTGCGGTCGGTGCACCCCGCTTGATTCGAGTTCCTCTTCGATTCGTTCGAGGTCATCCAGATCCTCGCTGACATAGAAATGCCTTTTCATGTTGTATTCCCCCGTAGTTACGAGTTGGAATTCAGAATACGCCTGTAACGGGACCGAATCAAGTTGACCAGATTAGGCTATATTAGTACTAACTCCCACCAGGGCAGCCTGTTCCGAAGTATTGATTCATGCTAATGTCAGTCGCTGTCCGATGATTTCAGGGCATACTTTTTAATGAGAATCGAAGACGACAGCAAGCTCGACTACAATGACGTTTTGATCCGTCCCAAGCGCAGTACGCTGGGCAGCCGCAAGGACGTGGAACTGGAGCGCGAATTCACGTTTCGCAACTACCAGGCCGAAAGCGAAGAGCACTACCGTGGGATCCCGATCATGGCCTCCAACATGGATGGCGTCGGTACCTTCGAGATGGCCGACAGCCTCGCCGGCCTGGGATTGTTTACCTGCCTGGTCAAAAACTACGAGGCCGATGCCTTAATCGAGTTTTTTAGCGCCGGCGATGCCGGGCGCTGCGAAAATGTCGCTTATTCAACCGGCATTACCAGCCAGGATTTCGATAAATTCAAAGCGGTGTACAAGCAAACCGGCAGCGGCTTGAAATACGTTTGTGTCGACGTCGCCAACGGCTACTCAGAGCGCTTTTCCGATTTCATCAAGCAGGTGCGAGACGCCTATCCCGGCATTGTCATAATTGCAGGCAACGTCGTGACCGGCGAAATGACCGAGGAGTTGATACTCAGCGGCGCCGACATCGTCAAGGTCGGCATCGGTCCCGGCAGCGTGTGCACGACCCGAATCCAGACCGGCGTTGGATTTCCCCAACTCTCGGCGGTAATCGAGTGTGCCGACTCGGCGCACGGCCTTGGCGGTCATATCATTGCCGACGGTGGCTGTACCTGCCCCGGCGACCTGGCCAAGGCATTCGCCGCTGGCGCCGACTTTGTCATGCTCGGCGGCATGCTGGCGGGTCACGACGAGGGTGGAGGCGAGATCATTACCCGCTATTACCGGACCGGT
>CALZHS010000431.1 GCA_945787265.1 uncultured Gammaproteobacteria bacterium
GTCCAATGCAAATCGATGACGATGATAAAGAGAAGAAAGAGCATAAAGATAGCAAGAGCCAGGCGGGGTAAATGTCCACAAAAGTGTAGCGAGGCATGGATGCAGAGCTCCAAGCGAACCCATGGATGGGCCAACTGGCGCTCGCGCCAGTTGGTAGCGGCTTTTGTGGACATTTACCCCGCCTGGTGCTCGTAAAGATCAGGAACTATCTTATTCGATTATAAATAACAGCCTATTGGGAGTGGGTGGCGATGAGGTCTGGGAGGTCGTGCATGCGATCAAACACGATGTGGGCACCGCTGCCGTGAAGCCTGTGCGCGGGCATGAGCTCGGCAAATCCAAAAACTTTCATGCCCGCGGCGACCGCGCCAGTGACGCCGATGGGGCTGTCTTCGATGACGAGGCAGCGTCCGGGATCATCGATTCCCATGGTCTGCGCGGCATGCAGGTAGATATCGGGGTGCGGTTTGCCGCGTTCAACATCACTAGTACTGAAAATCTTATTGGTAAAAAAGCGGATCAGGTTGGTTTTACCCAGGGTCATGCGCATCTTGTCGTGGGAGCCACTGGAAGCAACGCAGTAGGGCAGGGCCAGCTGCTCCAATACAGTTTCGACACCGTCGATGGCGGCGACCGATTCTGCCAGTGCGCGGTTGATGTCCTGCTGGTAGCGCCGATCGAGCTCCGGTGGGGGTGGCTCACCAATGATGGTTTCGATTTTTTGCAGGCATTGATCGCGCGAATGTCCGACGAAGGTATCGAACATGTCTTCGAGGGTGAACTGCAGGCCGCAAACCTCTTCCAGTACTCTCGCGAACACTTCGTTAGCGACGCGCTCGCTGTCAACCAGCACCCCGTCACAATCGAAGATAATCAGGTCAAAACTGTTACCCAATTAAACCGTCCCGGGCGGCTCTTTTTTCGCAATGGTGGTTGCCAGCGCAATCATCGACGACAGGTCGGTCAGGTTCGATGGCACAACCAGGGTATTGCCCTCCTTGGCCAGGTTGCCGAACTGCGTGATATAAGCCTCGGCGACGCGCAGTTGCATCGCGGCATCGCCACCCTCGACGACCAGCGATTGGGCTACCCGGTATAATCCCTTCGAGGTTGCGGTAGCTACCGCGAGTATCGCCTCGGCTTCACCCTCGGCCTCGTTGATCTGTTGCTGCTGGGCGGCTTCGGATTCCTTGATGACGCGCTGCTTTTCGCCCTCGGCCTCGTTGATCTTGGCATCCCGCTCACCTTCCGAAGTCAGGATCACCGCACGCTTTTCGCGTTCCGCGCGCATCTGTTTTTCCATTGCGCTGAGCACGTCGTGTGGAGGATTGATGTTCTTGATCTCGTAACGCAATACCTTCACGCCCCAGGGGTCCGATGCCTTGTCGAGTTCGGCGACGACGCTGGCGTTGATCATCGCGCGCTCCTCGAAGGTTCGATCCAGCGCGATCTTGCCGATTTCGCTCCGCAGCGTGGTTTGCGCGAGCTGCGAGATCGCAAACACGTAGTCAGAAATGCCGTACGAAGCGCGTTCCGGGTCGAGCACCTGCATGTAGAGCACGCCGTCGACCCCGACCTGCACATTATCGTTGGTAATACAGACCTGCTCGGGGATATCGAGCGCCAGCTCCTTAAGGCTATGCCGATAGGCTACCCGTTCGATAAACGGTATCAGGATATGAAAGCCCGCGCGCAGCGTGCGGCTGTATTTACCCAGGCTTTCGACCACAAAGGCGCTTTGTTGCGGCACCACCACCGCGGTTTTGAAAATGACGAGAATGACGACGATTGCGATTGCAATCGATACCCAGAAGGCAAAATTACCGTACATGATGTTCTCCATTATTCTTGGGTTTTGACGGCGTCGAGCTTCAACGTAAGCCCGTCTACGCTGCTGATCTGAACGTGCTGCCCCTGCTCAAAGGCCTGGTCGCTGGTATTGACCACGGTCCATTCGGTACCGCGATAAGCCATGCGCCCGGTTTCGCCGGGTTGCAAGGCCTGCTCGACAGTGACGATTTCACCCGTCGGTCCAACCTCGTAGCCGATGCCGGAACCGCGCAACTTGGCGTAAAGTTTTTTACGGAACAAAACCATGAACACCAGCGCGATGATCGAGAACAGTATCCACTGCACCCAGGGTTCGAGATCGGCCCCGGCAAGCTCGATCAGCCCGGTTATGGCTGCCGCTATGCCGAGAAACACGAGGTAAAAACCGGCATCGACAATCATTAGTTCCGAGCCAAGCAGCAACGCACCGATTATCATCCATCCCCACCAGGGCATAGCATTCTCCCGTCATTTTCAGAATTCATCTTAGCCTCGATGCGGGCACAGTCAAGACATTCGTCCCGCTTCCATGCAGTCATGGTCTCTCGCGAAGAGCCACCCCGGGAAAACGCCCCCAAAAGTGTAGCGCG
>CALZHS010000432.1 GCA_945787265.1 uncultured Gammaproteobacteria bacterium
AGCGGTTGTCGACGCTGATACACAGCGCCGAATCCAGAGCTATCGCGTCGAACAGGTCACGAAAAGATTGATCGAAGCCGAATGCCCGGCAATCGTGTTGTTCGATCCGGTGAATATCCGTTATGCCACCGGTACGCGCAATATGCAGGTCTGGACCATGCATAATATCTGTCGCTACGCGGTAATTTTCGCAAGCGGCGAATCCGTCCTGTTCGAATTGAACAGTTCGGCACACCTGGCCCGGGGTTACGTGGCAGACATTCGCCCCGCGTTGACGACCGATTTCATGGCGGTCGGTAACCGGGCCACGGAAATGGGTCGGCGCTGGGCCGAATCGATGATTTCGCTGTTGCGGGAAAAGGGGATTTCAGAGAACAGGCTCGCAATCGATCGTGCCGACCTGACCCTGGTGCTGGAAAGCCAGCGCCGCTCGCTGGAGCTGATCGACGGGCAATCGATCATGGAGCAGGCGCGGTCGATAAAATCGCTCGATGAAATCGATGCGCTGCGCCGCTCGCTGCAAACCTGTGAAGCAAGCGTGGCGGCGATGCGAGAAAATCTGAAACCCGGTATGCGCGAGGCCGATGCGCTGGCATTGCTCATCGATGGCAGTATCCAGCGCGGCGGTGAGTACCCCGAAACCAGGTTGTTGACCACCGGGCCGAGAACCAATCCCTGGTTCCAGGAGACCTCGGACCGGGTAATCGAAAACGGAGATTTGCTGGCTTTCGATACCGACCTGATCGGGCCTATGGGCTACTACAACGATATCTCGCGTAGCTGGGTGGTTGGGGATAAGCCCCCGACCAGTGCACAACGGCGGCTTTACGCGCTGGCCTACGAGCAGATGCAGCACAATACCGAGTTGCTGAAACCTGGAATGGGATTTCTGGAATACTCGGATATGAGTTACCGGTTACCGCCCGAATGCATTCCAAATCGCTATGCCGATGTCGCCCACGGTTGCGGCCTCGGCGTTGAATACCCGTTTATCTGGTACCGCGAGGACGAGGAATGGGGCGCCTATGATGGCGTGTTCGAGGAGAACATGGTGGTGTGTATCGAATGCTATGTCGGTGAACTCGGCGGTAAAGAAGGCGTCAAGCTCGAGCAGCCGGTCTGGCTGAGTGCCGATGGCCCGGTGGTGTTATCGGACTATCGATTCGAACTGGATTACTTGTGAGGTAGACAATGAAAATAGGATTTATCGGTTTGGGTAACGTCGGTGCGAAGCTTGCCGGCAGCCTGTTGCGCAACGGCTTTGAGCTGGTAGTGCGCGACGTGGATGACGATGCCGCACAGGAATTGCTCAAGCAAGGTGCGCGCTGGGGCGAATCGGGTCAGCAGATGGCGCAACAGTGCGACGTCGTCATCACCTGCCTGCCGTCACCGGCGGTGACGGCCGAGGTCATGGAGCAAGCGCAGGGCGTGCTGGCAGGAATGGGGCCGGGCAAGATCTGGCTGGAAATGAGTTCCACCGATGCCGATGAAGTTCGGCGCCTCGGGGCCATGGTCGAGGCCCGGGGCGCGATACCGCTCGATTGTCCGGTGTCCGGTGGCTGCCATCGCGCTGCCACCGGTAATATCGCCATTTTTGCCGGTGGTAAACGCTCTGCGTTTGATCAGGTTTTACCCCTGTTGACGACCGTGGGTCGCAACGTCCTGCATACCGGGGAGCTCGGCAGTGCTTCGATCCTGAAGGTGGCAACCAACTATCTCGCCGGCGTGCAGCTGATTTCAACTGGTGAAGCCTTCATGGTCGCGAAGAAAGCGGGCATCGATCTCCGGATTGCCTACGAGGCAATCCGGATTTCATCGGGCAATTCGTTCGTACACGAAACCGAGGGCCAGTTGATCCTGAACGGCAGTTACAATATTAATTTCACGATGGATCACGAGGTCAAGGACCTGACCCTGTTTGATGATCTCGGCAAAAAGTACGGCGTACCGCTCGAAATGTCACCTCTGGCGGTGCAGATCATGCGCGACGGGCTCGCCAAATACGGTCCGCGCGCCTGGTCATCGATGGTGGTCAAACGCCTCGAGGACGCCTGTAACGACGACTTGCGCGCCCCGGGCTTCCCGGAGTACCTTACCGACCTGGAGCCCGAAGCCGCGGGCGCCGAAGTGATACCACGGGCAGCGCAGGAGCCACAATAATGACTGCTAAATACAAGACCATCGAAGTCTCGCCCCTGAGCCCGGCGCTGGGCGGGATCATCTCCGGCGTTGATATTGCGGGGGGCATCAGCGACGAACAGTTTGCCGAGATTCGCCAGGCTTTTATCGACTACAGCGTCATTTTCTTTCGTGACCAGCAGCTCACCCCCGATCAGCACATCGAGTTCGCTCAGCGCTGGGGCAAGATCAACGTGAACCGTTTTTTCCAGGCGGTGGACACCCACCCGATCAT
>CALZHS010000433.1:0-1751 GCA_945787265.1 uncultured Gammaproteobacteria bacterium
CTGTGCGAGGCACTGGCGGAGCAACCCGATGCGCGGTTAAAGCCCGCTACCGCCGCGCTTAGTATCGAGGGCATGATCAACGGGCTGTGGCAGAACTTTCTGCTCGGACCACCCGGGCTCAAGCGCAAGCAGGCGATTCAGTCCGTGTTCGAATTGCTCGACGCAATATATCCGGGACTGCGAGCTAACCGAGACCCGATCAAGTGATCACAGATCCTGATATTTTTATGTTAATATCCGCAAACCTGTTGATGTGGCAGGCTGTTCGCCATTATGCTAGGTTCAGGCTTTATCGCTAAAAACCAGTTATCTTGCCCCGTTAAGCCGGCGTACAGACTGGAAACACAATAATAAGTTTTGCATTCAAAACTAGTATGAAATTCCGAGGAGGAATCATGAACAAAGACACTGCTTTTAAATCCACCCTGGTCGGCTTGACCGCAGTCGCGATGCTGACAAGCGCGTCAATCGCGTCGGCAGCCGGCAAACTTAACGTCAGCAACTGGGCGGAGTACATGGCCGAAGACACCATCGAAAACTTCGCCAAGGAGTACGATATCGAAGTTACCTTCACCCCCTACGAATCAGTCGAAGCGATCGATTCCAAATTGCTCGCCGGCAACTCGGGGTATGACGTGGTTTCGCACGCGGCTTCCCAGGCGGCACGCCTGATGAAAGGCGGTATTCTGAGGAAAATAGATAAAACCAAGCTACCGAACTTAAAGCATATGAGCCCAGACGTTATGGCGCAGGTTGGCAGCAAGTGGGATCCGGGACACAATTACTTCGTACCCTTCATGTGGGGCACCCACGGCGTGACCTATAACAGGGAATTGGTACTGCAAACCTACCCCAACGCGCCGATCGGTTCGATCGATATGATTTTCGATCCCAAGCACATGAAAGAGCTGGCCAAGTGCGGCGTTTCCTTCCTTGATTCACAGACCGATGTGATTCCGATGGCGCTTGCCTATCTTGGTTTGCAGCCGGATTCAACCAATAAAGCGGACTATCAAAAAGCCGAAGAATTGTTGAAACAGGTTCGCCCCTACATCAAGACTTTTGATAACTATGCCTATCAGCGCATGCCCGAGAAAGAGTTTTGCGTCGCCGTCACCTGGGGACCGGACGGGTTGCTGGCCATGTCAGGCGCAGAAGAAGCGAACACCGGTGTAGTACTCGACTTTTTTCTGCCAGCGATTCCGAACTTCTGGGTCGACGGCTGGGTGATCCCGGGGGATGCCAAGAATGTCGAAAACGCGCACCTTTTCATGGACTACATGATGCGTCCGCAAGTTGCCGCCAACGACAGCAACTTCACCTGGTACGCGACTGCGAACAAGGATGCAATCCCGCTGATCGATGAAGCGGTCACCAGCAGTCCCGCTGCCTTCCCGACCGCGGCGCAAATTTCAACCATGTACACGCTCTCACCGCTGCCGCCCAAGATGGAACGCGTTCGCACCCGAACCTGGACCAACTTCAAGGCCGGGAACTAGCAAGACGAAACCGGGGTGAGCAATCACCCCGGAGTTTTTGGCTGGCATATATGGGGAGAATATGTCACAGCAAATAGATTATAACGACCGCCCCTGGCTTGACCCTGACGCAGAACCCTTCATAAAGGTGCAAAGCGTCAGCAAGCACTTCGGCGACTTCACCGCGGTCGACAGCGTCGATCTTGAAATTTATAAAGGTGAGTTGTTCTGTCTGCTCGGCGGCTCGGGCTGCGGCAAAACCACACTGCTGCG
>CALZHS010000433.1:1832-4239 GCA_945787265.1 uncultured Gammaproteobacteria bacterium
CATGACCGTGGAAAACAACGTCGCCTATGGTTTGAAGCGAGACGGCGTAGCAAAAGCGGAGATTGCTCGGCGCGTCGAGGAGATGCTGGCGATGGTCGAGCTAACCCAGTTTCGCAAACGTAAACCGCACCAGCTATCGGGCGGACAGAGACAGCGCGTGGCGCTGGCGCGCGCGCTGATCAAGCAACCCAAGATGCTGCTGCTCGACGAACCACTGGCAGCACTCGACAAGCGCCTGCGGGAACAAACGCAATACGAGCTAATGAATCTCCAGGAAAAACTGGGTGTCACCTTCGTCGTCGTAACCCACGACCAGGAAGAGGCGATGACCCTGTCGACCCGTATCGCAGTCATGGACGTCGGGCGCTTTCAGCAAATCGGTACCCCGACCGAAATTTACGAATTCCCGAATTCGCGTCTGGTGGCCAATTTTATCGGTAACGCCAACATGTTCGAAGGCCGTGTCACCGAAAACGGTATCGATCACGTTGTCGTGGAGAGCAAGGATCCGGCCTGTAATTTTTATATCGATCACGGCATGTCGATCCAGGAAGGCAGTAAAGTCTGGGTGGCGTTGCGACCGGAGAAGATAAAAATATCCAAACAATCTCCCGGCGAAACCAGCACTAACAGCATCAAGGGCATGGTGGGCGATATCGGTTACCTGGGTGGAACCTCGACCTATCGTGTCGTGGTCGGAGATCAGCGAATCGTTGAAATCACATCGCCCAATCTAAATCGCCCAAAGGACGGCAACCCGCCGATCGACTGGGACGAGGAAGTCTACTTGAGCTGGGAGCCTTCCAGTTCGGTAGTATTGACCAAATGAGCACGCCGGCGGAAACTGTTGTCGCGGAGCAACATACGACAAAAGACCGCCTGGTTCATAGGCTTACCCATTATTTACAATATCACTGGCGCACACTGGTTTTGCTGGTTCCTTTTGTGTGGCTACTATTGTTTTTCCTGGCTCCGTTTTTCTTCGTGCTCAAGATCAGTCTCGCGGAATACACGCTGAAGAGCCCGCCGTACACCGATTTGATCCAATGGGTGGACGAGGGCGTCATGCAAATCCGCGTCGTGGTCGATAATTTTGCCTACCTGTGGGAAGACGACCTCTACGTCAACACTTACCTGAGTTCGGTCAAGATTTCGACTATATCGACCATTCTGTGCCTGTTGGTCGGCTACCCGATGGCTTATGCCATCGTACGCTCCAGTCACACTGTCAAGCATATCCTGTTAATGCTGGTCATCCTGCCTTTCTGGACTTCGTTCCTGCTGCGCGTCTATGCATGGATGGGCCTCCTCAACGACCAGGGCCTGATCAACGACATCCTTACCTGGATGGGTTTCGAACCGCTTCGCATGATGTACACTCATTTCGCGGTTTACGTCGGCATCGTCTATACCTATGTGCCGTTCATGATCCTGCCGCTCTACGCCAACATGGAAAAACTCGACTGGACCCTGCTCGAAGCTGCAGCCGACCTCGGCGCCAGGCCGATGACAACCTTTTTTACCGTGACCCTGCCGATGACACTGCCGGGGATCATCGCGGGCTCGCTACTGGTATTTATCCCGGCGACCGGTGAATTTGTCATCCCGGACCTGCTCGGCGGCGGTAACGTGCTGATGATCGGCCGCGTGCTGTACAACGAATTCCATCAGAATATCGACTGGCCGGTGGCGTCCGCCGTCGCGATCGCGTTGCTGCTGGTGCTGGTCATTCCGATGATGCTGTACCAGCATATCCAGGCGAAGGAGGTTGAAGTCAAGTGAATGGAAGACTCTCCACCTTTTTGATCACCTCAGTGTGCTTCGTGATCGCGTTTCTATACATTCCTATTTTCATGTTGATCGTCTACTCGTTCAACTATTCAAAGCTGGTACCGGTCTGGGGTGGATTTTCAGTTCGCTGGTACGAGAAATTACTGTTCGATAGTCCCGAAATCTGGGAAGCGGTGGTGCTAAGCCTGAAAATCGCGACGGTAAACGCCTGCTTCGCGACCATCCTCGGTACCCTCGCCGGACTCGCCCTGGTGCGATTCGGACATTTTCGCGGACGCACGCTGTTCACTGGCATGATCTCGGCGCCGCTGGTTATGCCGGAAGTCATCACCGGCTTGTCATTGCTACTGCTGTTTATCTGGCTGCAGAATTCTATCGGCTGGCCCAATGAGCGCGGTTTCACGACTATAACAATCGCGCACATCACCTTTTCGATGGCCTACGTCGCGGTCATCATCCAGTCGCGCCTGGCAGGCATGGCGCAGGACCTCGAGGAGGCAGCACAGGATCTCGGCGCTAAACCCCTGCGCTTACTCAACGATATCACCTTGCCGTTGCTCGAGCCCGGCATTCTGGCCGGCTGGCTGCTGTCGTTTACCCTGTCGCTGCATGACCT
>CALZHS010000434.1 GCA_945787265.1 uncultured Gammaproteobacteria bacterium
AGATCAAGTTAAGCGCTGCACCGGCAATCTCAGTCTGGTACAGAAAACACCTCTTTAGATTTCGCTTTGAGGTTTGCGTCTGCCGCAACCGGGGCTGCCTTGAGCTGCAGGATGTCCTCCTCCGTAAACGCAGGTCCCAGAAGACGCTTGCCCAGTAGGTACCGGGTCAGGTTTACAGGCGTAACGTTGGCTGCAGCACCCTCCTCCGCATCATTGAGACCCGCCGTGACACCCAACTCGTATGCATTCATGCAGCCTGGCTTGTAACTTTTCGCCAGTGGATCTGCCAGGTCGGCCCCGCTTTGATAGATTTCCCACAGCCTGCCAGGAGAGACCTTATCGCAGGTACTCCTCAGCAGCCTGAGCTGTAGCGTCATATCATTACATCCATGGCGATTCAAAACACTCCAGAAGAAGGACTTGAGATAGCCCGAGGTGAAGGCGACTTCCTCGGATTTTTGAAACAACTTCTTGTGACTCGCCAGGGCATCCAGTATCTGGCCGTGTATCAGCACGCCAACTTTGCCGGCTGCTTTTCTATAGCGACGTTTTCCCCCGAAACCAAACATATTCACTCCTGCAAACATGGTATTCCTGTTTTAACTACCACGTGACAGACTACCACAACAAGCGACCGGCAAAACCACTTGTGCAATATTTCCTATTCTGATGCGTGCCGCGTTTAAGCGGTTCGGGGATAACGAGCGTTGCGATCGATTAGGTCGACACTGTAATGGTCGTGAAACTCCGGAATTATTGGCAAAAGCCGCCGCCGCCCTGGCGGGCCGCGGCGGCTTGCAAGAAAGGAATTAAGCTGCTGCTTCAGCCTTTTCCTTGTGCTCGAGGGTGGCCCCGGCACTGTCGATCGCAATCGACTTCGGCTTCATCGCCTCGGGAACTTCCTTGACCAGGCTAATGGTCAACAGGCCGTTTTTAAGGTCTGCGCCGCTGACTTCAATGTGGTCGGCAAGATTGAACTTGCGCTCGAAGCTGCGGTTTGCGATGCCGCGATACAGGTATTCCCTGTCTGTGCTATCGTCGGCTTTTTTACCCCGAACGCGCAACTCGCCTTTTTCGACCTGGATCTCGAGCTCACTTTCTTCGAAGCCCGCAACCGCGATAGTTATCGCGTAACGATCCTCTCCGGTAGCCTCGATATCGTAAGGCGGGAAACCAACCGTGGTTTTTTGACTGCGCAATGCGCTATCCAGCAATGAACCCATGCGGTCGAAACCAATGCTACTGCGGTAAAGGGGGGATAAATCGATAGTTGTCATAACAAATTCTCCTAAAGAAGCAATTGATAAACGTGTCGCCATTCTCTTTGAGACCTGGCGTCCACGGACACTATCTGGGAATTTTTACTGCAATTTCAAGACCGGCAGAGAATTATTTAACGCCTTCCTGGTTCTCAAGCCATTTGACCAGGTGGGCAAAGGGTAACGGGCGCGAAACTATGAATCCCTGCACCTGGTCACAGCCAATCTCGGCAACAAGATCCCAGTCTTGCTGGTCCTCAACACCCTCGGCGACCACCTTCATATTGAGCTTTTTCGCCAGCAGTACACTGGATTCGAGAATCGCACGCGCCGAGGGCTCTTGCGCTGCGCCGTGCACGAAAGCGCGATCAATTTTGAACTCGGTAAACGGGATGCGTTGCAACTGCTCCATCGATGAATAACCCGTGCCAAAATCATCGATCGACAGGTTAAATCGTTTCAGCGACAGTCGGCTCAGGATATCGAGCGCGACCGAGAGATGTTCCATCAACCGGCTCTCGGTGATTTCGAAAGAAATGCTCGAGGCGTCCAGTCCGGACTCTTCCAGCATTGTCGAAACCCTGTCCGGCCATTCCAGGTCGGTCAACGAATCGACCGACAGGTTAATCGCTACATTTAGGTTGTAACCCATCGTTTTTAAGTCCGCTGCATACTCCAGCGCCTTGACCAGGACGATATCCGTCAATTCCTTTATCAGCCCGTTTTCTTCTGCCATGGTGATGAAAGCATTCGGCTTGATCAGCCCCTTGATCGGGTGATTCCAGCGAACCAGTGCCTCGACACCGACAACCTGGCCGGATTTGATGTCGACCTTGGGCTGAAAGTAGGTATCGAGCTGTTCAGCAGTAATCGCAGTTTCCAGCTCCATCAGGGGAGCTAGACCGACCAGCATCATCGTGCCTTCCTGGCGAATCTGGTCGAGCGAATCAAGCAGCTCGCTGAGCTTGGCAGGCGCTGCCGGTTTTTCGAGCACGCCGAGCACGTGCAAATCGTGTTCGATTGCGAGCTTCTCGACCGTCTTCAGGATACGCAAATCCTCTCCACTGGTTAGAATCAGCGAACCCGAGAATTTCCTTTTAGCGAGGTGACGAATGAATTCAACGCCATCCATTTCCGGCATGTTCA
>CALZHS010000435.1 GCA_945787265.1 uncultured Gammaproteobacteria bacterium
AGTCACAGCAGCAGGTCCTGTAAAAACCTATTGTTCAATCTTCGCTCGTTGATCCGTAATCTTGTTAGAAGCTGCTTCAATTGTGTGTTCTGGGTCTCATTACCAACAATTAGTACTTGCTTAATGTTGACAACAAGCTTTAAAAAAGTACGATAAGTTACTGAAATTAAATTTAATTAGTCAGGAAAATTTTGCTCTAACCTTCGATTTGACAAATCGGTGGCAGGCAAGAGGCTCTGGAGATTTAATGCCGAAACAGGCCGCAACAGTCATCGCCGTATTTTTGCTACTGGGATCAGTTGCGGCAAATGCCAGCCAGCAGATCTGGCAGAACCTGGCGTCAGAACAGTCGCGCTTACGCGGCGTTAATCAGGGTACCAGTTACTTCAGCGTCGACGAGACCGGATTGCGCAACCTGCTGAGCTCGGCGCCCCATAGGTTAACGGGCGATTTCTCGCACCAGATTCATTTGCCGATGCCGGACGGCAGCCTGGGCCGCTTCCAGGTTGTTGAATCTCCAATCATGGCCGACGGCCTGGCACAGCGTTACCCGGATAATAAAAGCTTCAAAGTCTTTGGCATTGACGATGAGCATGCCTCCGGCCGTGTTGATATCAGCGCCCGGGGTTTTAGCGGTATGCTGCAGACCTCGCAGGGCAGGGTTTTTATCGATCCTGATTACTCGGCGCCACAGGGAAATCTTTACCTGTCACGATATCGAAACTCGGGTCAATCGGCCCCGCAGTTTTCCTGTGGCGTACACGCGATTGATCAAAATCGTGAATTTTCCACAACTGTCGAGAGCAGGGTTGCGCAACGCATGCCGGGTATGCTGCTCGAGTATCGGCTGGCAGTGTCGGCGACCGAGGAATATGTTGCAGCCGTGTATAACAACGCGATGTCGGCTTCAGCAGTTGACCAGGCACAGGCCGCTATTTTCACCGCGATCAACCGCGTCAACCAGATTTACGAGCGTGACCTCGGAATACGCCTGGTGCTGGTGGACGACAATGTGGAACTGATCGAGAACGGCTCCAATGTGTCCTTCTCGAACTTCGACCCGCTAAAGATGTTCAAGGAAAACGCAAACTGGATCAACGCGGAAATCGGTATCGGGCATTATGATATCGGTCACGTTTTTGGAACCAGCGGCGGTGGCCTGGCCAGGGTGGCTTCAGTTTGCAACGACACCAGCGGCAGCAGCGGTACCTACAAGGCGCATGGTGTTACCGGTCTCAGCAATCCGCGGGGTGATTTATTCTACATCGACTATGTTGCGCATGAAATCGGACACCAGTTTGGTGCCGAGCACAGTTTTAACGGCTCCACCTCGAACTGCGGGGGAAGCAACCGGTTCGCCGCATCCGCATTTGAACCGGGCAGTGGCTCGACCATTATGGGTTACGCCGGCCTGTGCGGGGTCGAGGATCTGCAGATTAACAGCGACGATACTTTTCACGCGGGCAGCATAGCGCAAATCGATGCTTTCACCGATAGCGCCGGGCTGCTCGCTTGCGCGACCCAGTCGCCAACCCTCAATGCCGATCCGGTAATCCTGACAGGCACGCCTGACAGGGTAATACCTGCCAATACCCCGTTTGAACTCGACAACGGAATGGTCGCTGACTCCGATCCCGTCAGTTACCAGTGGGACCAGATGAATAGCGGCAGCGCGACCGACGCGAGCAGCTTCGGCAGCGACCTTGGAAGCAATCCGCTTTTCAGAAGCTATCCGCCGCGTGCGGATTCCCGGCGTAATTTTCCGGCACTGGGTACACAGCTCAACGGTGAGTTTGACGATGCTGAAGTCTTGCCCTGTACAGCCCGCGGCCTCGATTTTCGGCTCACGGTGCGCGATCTTAACGGCGGCCAGGCAACCGATAACGTGCGGGTGACGGTAGACGCGAATTCCGGGCCGTTCAGGGTGACCAGTTTTACCAGTGCGCAGACAATCGATGCGGATAGCCCGCTTTTTATCGAATGGAATAAGGCTGATACCGATCAAGCCCCGGTTAATTGCCAAAATGTCGATATCGATTTGTTGACCTTCAAAGATGCGAATTACAGCCGCTATTCGGTGCATTCGTTAGAAATCCTGACGCCCAATGACGGCGGCCAGGTGGTCAATTTTCCGCAGGCTGGTTTGTCTCACCCCCGCGCCCGGCTCAGGGTGAAATGCAGCAACAACATTTTCTACGATTTGTCGGATGCCGATCTGGTCATACAGGGTAACCAGCCGTCATCACTTTATTCGGACAGTGACGAGAAAACATACTTCAATACCGGCGGTACAGTTGGCACGACTGCGTCTTCTTCCTGTTCGGCTAATGTGGTGGTGTTTTCGGAACGCAGTGGAGGAGGCGATTCAGGCGCTATCGATGCACGCTGGTTGTTACTGTTAAG
>CALZHS010000436.1 GCA_945787265.1 uncultured Gammaproteobacteria bacterium
TGCGCCCTCTCGCTGCGTTTCGACAAAAACCCTTCCGTCAGCGAATTCTGCGATTCATGCACGAAATCTGGCGCGCTTTTCAACTACATAACGTGTATCTGCGCATCCGCATTGGGCTGGGCGATCCGGCCGAAACCGGTCAACTTTGGGCCCTGTTCGGACCCTTATCCGGCCTGTTGGCCAATATCGAGAATGCGTCGGTGGAACTCGAACCTGAATTCATCGACGCCGTTTTCGAGCTGGATAGCAGCGGTAAAATCAGCATTATTCCTTTGAAACTCATTTACCTTGTACTCGGATTGTTGTGTTCGCCTCCATTCTGGCGCGGCATGAAGAGCATGCAACCAACCCCGTAATTGCCCAATGGCAACGCTGCGTGCAAATATCATGTTTTCCAGTGCTTCGATCAGGGTAATTGCAGTCGAATCGATCGATTGCGTACCGGAAAAGTCAGGGGGATTTTACCGGCTGTATGCGAGTATCGAGGCCACCGCGCTGATCGTCTGCGGGGCGCACAAGACCTTTGTCGTGAATTTGGCGTCGACGGAAACCTCCCTCGAGGAATTGCAACAGTGTGTTCCCGGGCTCCGAGGATTGATGGAATAGGGAATCCCCGGGGCAGAATAGGGGACAGACCACAAAAAATGGAAAAACGTGATCCCTGCGTCCCCTTTTTTCTTTTGACCCGGCTAACTATTTCGACGCTAATTTGTTCGAAGCCTGCTTTTTGATCCTGTTCAAGGCGATCGTGCCCTTGGCCAGCATCAGTTTGCTTTCGGTCAGCAGCTTTTCGCCGTCGCCCTCGTAAAATTTCCACCAGACCAGCCAACCCAGGATCGGCATCCCGAAGGTGATAATCAAACCGAGCGGGGACCAGAAGAACCAGCTGTCAAAGATCATAATCCAGAGCAGGGGCCAGGCCGCCGTAATGCCGATCCACAGGCGTAACGATGTGATTTGAAACATGACACGCTCCAAGGAATGGTAAGGCTTTAATGATAGCTGAGGTTTGCGGGAATGCGGGACTGGAGGTGTGAACTGATTGGCCGTCGTTTTGTGGACTATTTCAATATATAGGGAATATATAGGGGACAGACCACGTTTTCTCTAATTTTCTACTATGCGATAAAAACTGTTTCGTAAAACCTGGCCTGTCCCCTGATTTTCCGTAAACCAATGTTCAGATAACACCCGGTGGTGGCGGGATGTCGGCCGCCTCGAACGCATGCGCCATCGCCGCCGGCGTCAGTTTGCGCACCTCTTTCAACGAATGCAGCTGTTCCTTGCCGCAGGCCGAGCACTTGTATACCGGCATCGTCAGGTCGACGCCGAACGGTTCGATATTCTTGAGTTCGACATCGATCGAAAAGATATGCCGATGGTCCGGCTTTGGCTCGAGTTCCTGGGTTCGTCTTCCTCGGTCAAGTGTTGCAACAGCTCCGCGGCAAAATCCGGGCGCACGAACTGGCGATGGCCCTCGGGGCATGTGCGCAGCGGGAATTCTTTCAGGCGAATGCGTAACGGATCTGCTTCGCCGTCGGCGAATTTGATGATCGTGATTTCGGTCTCGGCGCGGCACCGGTTACAGGATGTTGACGTCATGATGTCCTCCTGAGTCCTTTACCGGCGATCCCCGGGGCGACAACATTGCGCCCGCGGTTTGTACTCGGAAACGGCGTCGCCGTTTCGCTCAACCAGGGGTTCACGGGATCCCCGGCGAAAAGTGAGTTCCGAACCCCTGACCCGATATCTAACCACTGACGGCACTCTGCGTCAATCCGTCCTGAGTCAGACGGGCCGAACTCGATTAACGCACCACCACTACCGAGCAATTGGCGTGACTGACCACCTTTGTGGTATTCGATCCAATAAAATATTCTTTCAATCCCGGTTTGTGCGATGCGAGGATGATCAGATCGGCATTCATGGCCTCGGCCTCTTTCAGAATGGTGCTGTAGGCATGGCCCACCCTGGTTTCTATCTGTACCGCTTTATCGGTCGTTTCAGCAATCGTTTCGAGTGCTTTCCGGGCTGATTCCATAGAGTTTTCCTTGAAATTTGGCGGCAGGTCAATATCGGTCCAATTGGGTATATCTTCCATGACATAGAGGAGAATAATCGCTGTATCCGGGCTCATTACAGCCAGTGCGAATTCGAGGGTTTTCTGTCCTTCATCCAGGTGGGCCACGTCTACTGGCAATAAAATAGTTTTAAACATGACTAATATCCGCAACGAGAAAATTAAAGCATACACCCATGCGCATGGATATTGATAGATTTCGGCAAGTTAAATCACCAAGGTATACTGTCCCCGAGTTTACTGTCCTAAAGACGGATTTCATGGCAGGCGCAGACAAAGATCTTCCGCAAAAATCGAGCAAAGCCACAATTGACTCGTTCGTGAAACAAGTCAGGTCGACGCCGGTGATCAAATCCGGCCGGCAGCGCGGGCGATTGATGTTTGCGATGGATGCCACTGCCAGTCGCGAGCCTGCCTGGGACAAGGCTTGTCAGATCCAGGGCGAAATGTTCACGGAAACCGCGGCGCTTGGCGGCCTGGATATTCAGCTTTGCTACTATCGCGGCTTTGGCGAATTCGAAGTGAGCCCGTGGCTATCTTCTGCAGATGACCTGCTGAAACGCATGACGAGCGTGACTTGCCGGGGTGGTTACACGCAGATCGAAAAGGTACTGCGTCAGGCCATCGAGCAGACCAGACAAAAGAAAGTCCAGGCGCTGGTGTTCGTCGGCGACTGCATGGAGGAAGACGTAGACCGCTTGTGCCATCTGGCGGGCCAGCTGGGGATGCTCGGGGTGCCTGCTTTCCTGTTTCATGAAGGCGAGGAGCCCGTTGCGCAAGGGGCGTTCACAGAGATCGCGCGCCTGACCCGAGGTGCCTACTGTACCTTCGATGCGAACAGCGCCGGACAATTGCGCGACCTGTTGAGCGCGGTCGCGGTCTATGCCGCCGGTGGCCACAAAGCCTTGCGGGATTTCAGTCATGATCGTAGCGAGGTTGTGCGGCAACTGACCCGCCAGCTCGGCAAGGATTGACCCATGGCACGGCTGTTACTGTTGCTCGGCCTCGCGGTTGGATTGTTCCTCTTTTTCCGCTGGTTGTTTAGCCAGCCCCCGAGGGTTTACTGGCAATGGATAGCGGTCCTGCTCGCGGCCGGGCTGCTGGTGCTGGTGCTGACGGGCCGTGCACATTGGTTGGCGGGTGTAGTTGCGGCATTGCTGCCGTTCATGCGGGGCATGCTTGCGCTACTCAACCATATCCCTCTGCTTAAACGCATGCTGGCCGGCATGGGTGCTGCAAAACCTGGGCAACAACCGAGCAGCGGACAAGCCTCTACCGTGCAAAGCAAATACATCCGCATGACGCTGAACCACGATTCGGGAGACATCAACGGGGAGGTTTTAGAAGGGCAGTTCAAGGGCAGCACGCTCGATCGACTGGGACTCGATGCTTTGCTGCAACTGCTGCGTGAATGTCAGGACGACGAAGAATCGGTTGCCCTGTTGCAGGCCTATCTCGACCGGGTATATGCGGACACCTGGCAACAGCAGGCCGATGCGCAGGGGCAGCAACGGACGGCCAGCGAGCCGGGCAAGATGTCGCGCGAAGAGGCGCTACAGGTACTGGGATTGTCAGCCGACGCCGGCGAAGCAGAGATTATCGAGGCGCACCGGAGGCTGATGCAGAAGCTGCATCCGGACCGTGGCGGATCCGCGTATCTCGCGGCCAAGATAAATTTGGCCAAGGACACGTTGCTGGCCAGCTAGGCACAATTGAAATTAGTACTTCGTTTGCGATGGCCATTTGGAGCGAGAAGAAGTTGACGGAGGGGCAGGAAAATAATCCCCTCGTCAATTTTTTCATCCGTTACAAACGGTGGTGACTGAATGTGCCGAATTCCGCACCTTCCATGAGAACTTCGAAATCCGCCTCTTTGACATGGATCAGCGACGCGTGATCACCCGCTTCAAAATACAGTTCGGGCTGCTTGAGCAGGCTTTCGTCGACCAGGGTCGTGAGGCCGTAAGCTATGCCTAGCGCCGGTACCGCGCCTTCCTCGCAGTCTATGAACAAATTGCCGAGTTCCGACTCATCGGCCATTTGGAGATCACGGCTTAACCGTTCGCCCAGGGATTTTATATCCAGATAGTGTTCACCTGGCACCACCGCCAGCAGGTAATCACCGCCATCCTTAACCACCACCCCCTTGGCAATCCGGTCGCCAGAAACATGCGCGCTTTGCGCGGTTTCCGAACTCGAGCCTGTCGGCGAATGGGTGATTACATCATAGTGAATCCCGCGGTCTTTTAGATGCTTCTCAACCGTTTTTGCAATAGTCATCGGACTTTCTCCCGTGGTTCGTAAATCGTTGGTTTGGGGTAAGTTAAATTATCTGCACAATTGCCTGATTAAATACCAAAACTACCGGCAAAAGCTTTTGACTCGGATCAAGCCGGTTAAACTAGCTATACTTTTTTTAATCATTGGTGCGATGAGCGATTAAGCGAATGTTTATTTATAATTGGGATAATCAGAGTGCTTCAATCGCTTTCGATTTACTTCCGGACCACAGGCTATGCTGAAACTTCTGTTTGTATTACTGACGATTGTCGCGGTTTTCGGCTGTGCCCCTTTTCAGCCGTATAGCGAGCAACC
>CALZHS010000437.1 GCA_945787265.1 uncultured Gammaproteobacteria bacterium
CATAATCCGCAACTTCGGTTCCGGTGGCATTTTTCAGGATGTCGGATAACATCATCGAGCAACCGCCGTTGTAAATCCATTTTTCGCCGGGTGAATGACTCATTGGCTGATCCAGCGCGTACTTGATCCAGTCTGGGCTGCGTATCATCTTGAACTCATTATTATCTCCCACCGCGAATTCATCCCATTCAAAGCCGGCCGTCATCGATAAAACGTGTTCCAGCTTACTTTGTTGTTTGCGCGCATAAATGTTGGCAATGTCTGGATACTGTGGAAAGAGTTCAAGCAGATTGCTATTCAGGGGGGGCAACTTTCCCTGGCCAAGCGCAATGCCGACGAGTGCTGAAGTCACGCTTTTGGTGATGGACTTGGCTGGATGGCGGTAGTCTCGACCGTGATACTGCGGTGAAGTGTAGTGTTCGAGCACCAGATAGTTGTTGCGAAGCACCAGAAGCGCATTCATGTCGCCATATTTCCCATCAGCGATTTCGGCAACCGCCTGCTTGAGGCGGGTGCTGTCCAGGTTTTGTGACTCCGGGGTCGCCTCGGTTAACGGAATCTCTGCATTCTCGGCAGCGATCACACCTGGTTGGCAACCGATCAAAATAAGTACAAGAGTACCTCTGAGAAAATTAGCCATTGGTAGTCCGAATGGAAACCTGGATAGCAAATACTATCACATACAGGGCTATGACTTAGTAGGCGGGGGTTCGCTAGTGGCCGAAGAACGAAGCTCGTCGTGATAGGTTAGGCGTCTGCTTTAGAGAATAACGAATCCAAAGCACTCCATTGAATTGAAGCGTAAAAAGGGACGGAGGGATTAAACAATAATCCCTCCGTCCCTTTTTAATCGTGATTTAAAAGTGCGCGAAACCGGGCGCTAGTTAGGTCCCTTGAAGCGCGAGGAATCGGCATCTCCAGGCTTGTAAGGCGATGGTAATTTATCCTCGCTTCTGCGGTCCTGCCTGATACCCGAAAGTTCCTGTTCGTGATTAAACAGTATTTCCAGCGCAACTTTATAGGTGTTGAACGCTCGCTGGTATCGATCCTGGTCCGGAAACAGGGTGTTGATGTATTCCATCATCAGCGCAGTCGGCAGTCCAACCAGCGAGCTGACGATCGCCACGGCAGCACCGGATTTGAGATCTCCACCCTGGCTCAGTGCCAGGTAGAATCCCGCAAACGTACCGATAATACCGATCAGGATGATCATGAAGGGCGCCCGGCCGAGCAGGCCGCCAATCGCCTCCGAATCGAAGAACCTGTAGGTCGTGCCGAAGTGCGGATTCCGATCGAGCGCGATGCGGCTGATCATTTCGTAATCCGGCGACTGGTTATAACTCTGCTCCTTGACCTCGTTGGTCGTCATTTCGATGATCGCTTCGGTGCCCTCGACCATATCGAACCAACGATCGAACAGCTTGGGCTGCTCGCCGGTGACCAGGTTCTTTTCCACCAGGTCTTCCTGGGTTTTATCCAGCAGAATGTTCGCCTGGGTATCGAGCTTGTGCGATTGAAGCTTGAGCTTTTCCGCTTCCTTGATCTTGGCGCGCAATTCCTCGAGATAGGGATCCTTGCCCGAATACAGCGTGACGGGAATGGCCAACTGGGTAGCCGACAGCGTCGGGTCGAAGTTGGCGGCCAGGGCCACCTCGGCCTGCTGTCGCACACTGTCTACGTAGTCAAGATCTGAAGGCGTCGTTTGCACTTTCTTGTACTCGAAAACCGCGTAATAGAACGCCGTTGTGAAACGGCTGAGCGATGCGATCTTGTAATGCAAACCGAACTTGAAAAACAGGAACACGACGAAACAACCCGCGATACCGCCGATAAACAGTCTACCGATCATTTGGTTGGTGAGCTGCACATCGAAAAAGAACACGAAATACACCGCCGCTGCGAGAATAACCAAAAATATATACTTAAACATTGTTGCTCCCTAACCCATAGCCAGGATTTAAAATAGTGTTTTACTGTTCCGAATATAGTTTAAATTCGAGAATAGACGCCTGCTCCTTCTTACAATCGTACTCGAGGCATTTTGCCTTTTGTCCCACCAGATGGCTGGGAACCGGGTTTGCAGTCCTGTATCCCAACGCTTCGATGCCGAGGTCGGCCTTCAATTGAGCCCGGTATTCGTAATCACCCATTTCAGTGGCATTGAAAATGAAGCTATACATGGCGAGGGCGCGATCGTTACTCAATTTCAAGTTGTATTCACGCGCCTCTTCCCCTTCGAAAGAGGTATCGTTGATGTCGAAATACTTGCCTCGGAAAATCGGCGAAGTCAGCCCGGAAATCTTGAGCGACTCTATCTGTTTGGCCGCGTTTTCATTTTCGTAAATGCTCTTCGCATACTTGGGAATCATGACCCGGAGTAAATCCTTCATG
>CALZHS010000438.1 GCA_945787265.1 uncultured Gammaproteobacteria bacterium
CATTGATCGCAATCGGGATTTTCTGGTCCGGCGGGATGGTTTGCTACCTGGTTGCGGTTGAAACCATCTCGGTCAGCGTCGCGGTACTCATATTTTACTTCTACCCGCTAGTGGTCCTCGCCTACTCGATTGCCAGTCGCCAGATCGCAGCATCGGTGCCGTTGATCAGCCTGTTTCTCGGTGCATTCGCGGGTCTTTACCTGGCTTTATCCGGTGGCGAAATCAGCATTGATTTCAACGGGATTGTGTTTGCTGCGCTGGCCTGCTGTGGCGCGGCCTTCACTTTTATCTGCGGTGCACGGGTCGCAGCTGCCATGTCCCCGCTACTGATGACCTTCTGGATCAACGCGATTGGCCTGGCACTGATGATACCCCTGGCCGCAGGCAGTCTCGCCCTGCCCGACTCAGGAGATGCATTGATAGCGCTTGCTGCGGCTACCCTGTTTTACCTGGTTGCGATCCTGAGCCAGTTCCAGGCACTGGCGCGGTTAACGGCGGCACGCGCCGCATTCCTGCTTAACCTTGAACCCGTGGTATCGATACTGCTGGCTTATCTCGTGCTCAGCGAAACCCTCAGCATTCTGCAAGCCAGTGGCGCGGTGCTGGTACTGTCGACCATTATCCTGTCGTTGCGATTCAAGCCAGCCGCCGCTTGATCAGTCGGCCAGAATCAGGCAATGTCACATTAATTCAAACGGAGATCCGACATGAGCAAAGCAATCAGAATTCACCAGACCGGCGGCCCCGAAGTGCTGTCCTGGGAAGACATCGAAGTCGGGGATCCCGGCCCGGGCCAGGTGCGACTGCAACAGTCAGCCTGCGGCTTGAACTATATCGATGTTTATGGCCGCAGCGGCATGTACCCGGTTGGAGATCTGCCTGCCGTAATCGGTATGGAGGCCTCGGGTGTGGTTGAATCGTTGGGAGAAGGCGTCGATGGCCTCGTTATCGGGGACCGGGTCGCTTATCCAATGACCCTCGGGGCCTATGCCGAGGTCCGCCTCATCGATGCCGACAAGCTGGTTAAAATTCCGGATTCGATCAGCGACGAAACCGCTGCCGCGATGATGCTCAAGGGATTGACCGCGCACTACCTGCTGTTCAGAACCTACCCGGTGCAGGCCGGGGACAGCATACTCGTATATGCGGCCGCCGGCGGCGTCGGTCTGCTGCTGTGTCAATGGGCGAATCGACTGGGCGCCAACGTCATCGGTTGCGTTGGATCGGAAGAAAAGGCCCGCCTGGCAAAAGAGAATGGCTGCCACCACACCATTCTTTACCGCGAGGAAGACATACCGGCCCGGGTTCGGGAGATCACGGCGGGCGTTGGAGTTGCCGTTGCCTACGACTCGATCGGCCAGGCCACCTTTGAAAAGTCACTCGATTCACTGCGCCCTTTCGGCGTGCTCGCAACTTACGGTGCGGCAAGCGGTCCGGTTGAACCTTTCAGCCCGCAGATTCTTGCCGGCAAGGGCTCGCTCTACGTAACCCGACCCACGCTGGCAACGCATATCTCGACCCGCGCCCTGCTCGAAGAAGGCGCCCAACGCCTGTTTGAAGCGGTCGAGAGCGGTCAGGTCAAGGTCAGCGTCAATCAAACCCTGCCGCTAGCCGATTGTGCCGAGGCACATCGCCAGCTCGAGGCTCGCGAAACCACGGGTTCTACCATACTAAAAATATAGACAAAAACTGTTCGACCAGTACAGTTTAGAGAACAGTTGGCTAACTCGTAAAGGCGCTTTGACAGGCGCCCTGTTCCAGTCTCTAACAGGCACTGACAAAGCCACATCTAAAGACATTTATTATTATATAAATCAATAATTTAAAATTGATTTCTAAGAAACCGCCGGAATCGCCAAAATAGCGTCGTGATGGACCCATCTGTTTGCCTGTGAAGTAGTTCACAGGTTGTCATTCAGGCAATTTTTGTTACGGTAAACTGTTATGTATACTTTTCAATTAAACTGAATCTGTTACTACTGTTGCGGCTACCTATAATACCCCTCATTGATTAACAGCACTGCGGGGCATGGGCCTTTCAGTCTTATTACAGGAGCAACACCATGAATACAAAAGCAAAGCAATTCCACCTGATCGACGATATGGATATCTCTGCATTGACCTTCGCTGCCATCGAGCGCGTCGAAGCTTCCGCAGTCACAGTAGGCAAACTGATTCAGACCTGGATCCGTCGTTCCAACGAGCGTCGCATGCTGCTGCAGATGGGTCCACACATGCTGGACGATATCGGCCTGACTCCTGGTGACGTTGCCGACGAAGCTGCTAAATTCTTCTGGCAGAAATAGTAAAGATAGATCGGTGTGGGTTACAAAGACCCACACCGGTTTTTCATTCCTAGCTCCTTAACCCTGTCGAACCCGCCCTCCACCGGTTTTTCATTCCGGGCTTCTTAACCTGTCGAACCCACCCTCTCAGCAACACCAGCGCTTATTGCTTCAACCGGTAACCGGTTTTAAACATCCACCACACCAGCACCAGGCAAGCCGCCAGGAACACTGTGATCATGGTCAGGCTTACCGCTACGCTGACGTCCGCCACTTCAAAGAAACTCCAGCGAAAACCGCTGATCAGGTAGAGCACCGGGTTGAACAGGGTAACGGTTTGCCATACCGGCGGCAGCATATTCACAGAGTAAAAACTCCCCCCCAGGAATACCAGCGGCGTGATGACCAGCATCGGGATCAACTGTAGCTTTTCAAAATTGGTTGCCCACAGCCCGATAATGAATCCAAACAGGGCGAAAGAAATACAGGTCAGCACCAGGAACAGCACCATCAGGAACGGATGGGCAATATTCAGATCGACAAAAAGGTTAGCGGTTATCAGGATAATCGTGCCCAGTATCAACGACTTGCTGGCGGCAGCACCGACATAACCCACCACAATTTCAACAAAGGATATGGGTGCAGACATTACCTCGTAAATCGTACCGTTAAACTTCGGGAAAAAGATACCAAACGATGCGTTCGAAATACTCTGTGTTAACAAAGACAGCATTACCAGCCCCGGCACGATAAAGACGCCGTAAGACACGCCATCGATTTCCTCGATGCGCGAGCCGATCGCGGCGCCAAATACCACAAAGTAAAGCGAGGTTGAAATGACCGGCGAGGCAATGGTCTGCATCAGCGTGTACCAGGCGCGCAACATCTCGTACTTGTAAATAACCCGGATGGCCTGAAAGTTGATCATTTCGTACTCACCAGGCTAACGAAAATTTCTTCCAGCGAACTCTGGCTGGACTTGAGATCCTTTAACGAAAGCCCGGTCTCATGCAGAGCCTGCAGCAGAGACGTGATGCCGGTCCGATCACTATGGGTATCGTAGGTATAAATCAGATGAGTACCGTCTGCAGATGGCTCCAGGTTGTAGTCGGCCAGCGCCGCGGGGACTTCATCAATCGACTGCCTGAGCTCTATCAGTAATTGCTTCTTGCCCATTTTCTGCATCAGGGACTGCTTGTCGTCGAACCATCTTCCACATGTCCTGTCGCAGCTCGACATCGACACCGGCAGTGGGCTCGTCAAGAAACAGAATACGCGGCTCATGCGACAGCGCCTTGGCAATCAATACGCGGCGCTTCATGCCGCCGGAGAGCTCCCTTAGCTCACTATTCTTCTTGTCCCATAATGAAAGGTCCTTGAGCAATTGCTCGAGGTAGGCAGGATCAGGTTTTTTGCCAAACAGCCCGCGGCTGAAGTTGACCGTATTCCAGACCGTGTCAAAGGCGCCCAGGGTCAGCTCCTGCGGCACCAGGCCGATCAGGTTGCGCGTAACCCGGTAGTCGCTAACGATATCATGGCCGGCCACCGTCACCGAGCCGGTACTGCCCGAGACGATACCGCAAATGATCGAGATCAGCGTGGTTTTACCGGCACCGTTAGGTCCCAGTAATGCCAGGATTTCGCCCTCGTTGATCTCGAGGTCGACCGCATGCAGTGCCTGGTGCCCGCTTTGATATACCTTGGACAAGGCTTCGATATTGACGATGGGTTTTTGCATCGCGCGATTCTACTATCAGATCCCGAACATGAATATCAGAATATGCAGGCAACTGCACACCGGCTTTTAACCCGGCTTTGAAAAATCTATACTGCGGCAAACACGATCGGGCAACCCTTATGAAGACATTCAGGTTTCACTCCGAGCCGGTACAGGACAGTTGGCTCGACCACTACGGGCATCTCAACGAAGCCTATTACCTGGTTCCGTTCAGCAACACCACCTGGATCATGCAGGATCATTTTGGCATCGGCACGGATTATTTCGACGCAACCGGATGCGCGATTTATACCGTCGAAACTCATTTACGTTATCTGAGCGACGTTCGGGCTGGTTCGACCCTGGATATAGAAACCCTGATGCTTGGCAGCGATGCCAAGAAAATCTGGTTTGCGCATCAAATGCTGGTTAATGACGAACTCTGTGCCACCGCGGAATTCATGACCCTGCATTTCAACACGCGTGAGGGCCGCACCATGGAGTTGCCCGAAGCGATCCAGGCGGAGCTGAAGGCGGCCGAAGTTGGAACCTTACCCGACTGGGTTGGACGCCAGATAAGCCTGGTCAGGAAGTAACAGGCTGCAGCGGCACGTTTAGAAAAACCCCGAATTCCCGGGCGATGTTACAGCTCACGCGCGCATGCACCCTGCCCTGGCGATCGCGAAACGACTGTCCGCGGGTCGACGCAAATACACCATCGTGCCATATACCCGGGTGAATATAAAGGCCGCGGCTGCCGTCGCACCACAGGGCGACAATATCCTCGAGCGCAAGATCGTCTCCCGGCATCGCCAGCGGCACGACGAAGGGCTGGTTGTCGAG
>CALZHS010000439.1 GCA_945787265.1 uncultured Gammaproteobacteria bacterium
GGTCAAGCGGCCGATATTTGCGTGATCGAAGGAAACAAGGGACTGCATGACGGGCTTGACCTCGACGGCAGCAATAGCAATGCCGCGCTGGCAAAGGCGTTGCATAGCCCTGTCATCATGGTTGTCGATGCACGTGGCACCATGCGCGGCATCGCGCCGCTACTAATCGGTTACCAGGTATTCGATAAACAGGTCAACATCGCCGGCGTCATCGCCAACATGACCGGCGGCAAACGACACGAATCCAAGCTGCGCGCGGCGGTCGAAGAATACACCGATATTCCTTTCCTGGGCGCGCTCGAAAAAGATGCAACCATTGGTTTGAACGAGCGTCACCTCGGCTTGATCCCGGGTTACGAGGATCCTGAATCGAGGCAGAAAATCGCCAGTATTGCGCGCTCGGTCAGCGATAACGTCGACCTCGACAAACTGATCGACATTGCCGGACAGGCAAAACCGGTGAAACCCGCATCATCGCCATTGCTGCAAAAATCAGAATTCGCCGGCTTGCGCATCGGCATCGCGCAGGATCGCGCCTTTGGCTTTTATTACCCCGGTGACCTCGAAGCATTCCGCCAGGCTGGTGCGCAGCTGGTTTCGATCGACACCATGCGGGATAAGTTCTTGCCCCCGGTCGATGGGCTCTTTATCGGCGGCGGCTTTCCCGAGCGTCACGCTGCTGCACTTGGCGCCAATGGATCGATGCGCGAATCGATTAAAAACGCGATCGAAGCCGGCCTCCCCGCTTATGCCGAGTGCGGTGGCCTGATGTACCTGTCGAAAAGCCTGACCTGGGATCAAACCCGTTATGACATGGTCGGTGTCATTGATGCGGACTCGGTCATGCATGAAAAGCCCCAGGGTCGCGGCTACGTCAAACTGGGCGAAATCCCGGACCAGCATCCCTGGCCATTGCAAAGCCAGGCGGGAAAAAGTCTACACGCACACGAATTTCACTACTCATCGCTGCAGGGCCTGCCCAACGGAGAGAACTTTGCCTACGAAGTGCTCCGCGGCAGGGGGATTCAGGCGCACCGCGACGGATTAATCTATAAGAATTTACTGGCCTCCTATACACACTTGCGCAATACCGCGGCAAATCCCTGGGTTAAGCGCTTTTTGCATTTTGTGCAATCCCAAAAAACAGCTTCGACAAGCGGGATCGCCAATGTCCGTTAAATACCGCTATGATTAGCCTCTCCACGGCTGCGCTGGAACAGATCAAGTTATCCGCCAATCAGGGCAATAACGAATCCCTGCCGTTGCGCATCGCCGTCAAGGAACAGGAAGATGGCAGCTTCCACTACGCCATGGGCTTCGACGAGCAGCGGCTACCGGGTGACAACTTTCTGAACTTCGACGGCGTCAACCTGGTCGTATCCGAGGGCAGCAAAGACCTGGCCGAGGGTATGACCATCGATTTTGTCGAGCTCGAGCCCGGCAAACCGCAGTTCATCTTTCTCAATCCCAATGATCCCACCTAGGTCCCCCCCAAAAAATAACAATTACCGCCAGCAGGTTTGATCTAGCGGCTAAAACGGTATACTGACAGGCACCAGGGAGCGATGAAACCACACTCTGTAACCGATTTACTCCTTATGCCTGAAAACGATCCTTTATTGCTGCGCAAGACGAACCTGTTCAACGCCTGGTTTGTCCGACTGGACAAGGAGCAAAGAAATCTCCTTAAAAGTGGCCGCTTTCGCCTGCTGTTCCTGTCGTTTGCCATTCTGATCCTGCTGCTGCTTAACCTGTTCGGGGTTGTAAAACCCGACAGCGAGATCGCGATTAGCCTCGCAGACTATGTCGTCTGGTTGCATACCTTTGAGATTGTTTTGCTGGTCCTGCTGTTCTGGGAAATCTGGCGTGAATTACTGAAACCGTTGCTGCGGCTGTGCGACTGGGCGGACCTGATGCGTGGCGTCAACCTCGATGCGCAGGTTGAGCTCGAACCCGGTAGCGATTTTTCGGAGTTAGCCCGTGATATCAACATGCTCGGTACCATGATCAGGAACCTGTCGCGAGACACCGAAGTCCAGTTGGAGAAACATACCGATTACATCTCGAGGGAATCGAGATCGCTGGCAATCCTTTACGAGGTGGCATCCACGATAAACCTGTCGCGTGATATCAACGAGCTGTTCGAAAAATCACTCGAATCACTGTGCAAAAATTTAAACGCCAGCGCTGGAATCATTCGTCAGTTCAAGGGCAAAAACAAGAAAGATATCGTCGCTTCATCTGGCGATATCTATCATACCTTCCTCGCCAGCGCCGATCATTTTCTTTCGATTGAAGATCCATCAAACAATATCAAGCTTGATCGTAATTTCCGCGTCGATCACCTTAAACGAGATACCGTGTTTGGTCCG
>CALZHS010000440.1 GCA_945787265.1 uncultured Gammaproteobacteria bacterium
TTGTCCTGTACATGGCGCATGTAGGCATTGACTGTTTCCAGTGTGAAGTGATCCACCATCTTGCGAAGCTCCTGCACACCTTTTTCGTTGGCAGCAATCTGGGCGGACATGTCAGCCACATTCTGATGCGGGTTGCGAGCCGGGTATTTACCGCTGCCCAGCAACTCGATAAGGGCTTGCTCGCGCAATCTTCCATTCTCGACCAGCAGAAAGTTATCGATCAGTATGCCCTCTTCTTCCACCGTCGTGCTGTTGGCAGGCATGGAACCTGGCGTGATGCCGCCGATATCCGCGTGGTGGCCGCGCGAGGCGACGAAGAACAGCAGCTCCGCTCCCATTTCGTCAAATACAGGTGAGATCACCGTCACGTCTGGCAGGTGCGTGCCACCGTTATAAGGCGCATTGAGGGCGTAAACATCACCGGGTTTGATGGTGTCGGCTCGTTCGCGGATGACGGTCTTGATGCTCTCGCCCATACTGCCCAGGTGCACTGGCATATGGGGTGCATTGGCGACCAGGTTACCATCGCGGTCAAAGATGGCACAGGAGAAGTCGAGCCGTTCCTTGATATTGACGGAATAAGCCGTGTTCGCAAGGGTCGCACCCATCTGTTCAGCAATGGACATAAACAGGTTGTTAAAGATTTCGAGAAGTATCGGGTCGGCGCCCCTGTCACCCGCGACACCATGATCCGTGCCGATGGCAACGCGGCTGGGTAGTGGGATGACACGTTTCAATACCAGGTGACCCATGGCCGTCGTGGTTGCCTGCCAGCCTGGTTCGACCAGCGTGGTCGCCGTGCTTTCAATGATAATGGCGGGGCCGTTTACCTGTTGTCCCGATTTCAGGACATCGCGATTATAGACCGGTGCCTGGTGGGTCTCACCCCCTGAATAGAGAGACACGGTATCCAGTATTTCCAGCGCGGAGTTATCGGCTGCAGCCTCGATGGTGCTATCTTCGGCACGCTCCATCAGGCCAATTGCTTCGGCCGACACGGTGCCGACAATGTGGGCACGGTCAGGCGCGTTAAAGCCGAATCGGCCCTTGTGAGCTTTCTCAAAATCAGAAATCATCTCGTCCAGGGTCGCAAAGTCGACGATGAGCTGAGTGTCGGTGCCCTCGTAACGAAGATGAATCTTGCGAACCACATCGATATTGGCGACGGGCACGCCCTGATCTGCAACTTCCGACCGGGCTGCGCACTTCCACCGTCTGTTCACGCATCGCCCTGATATCGGCCAGGCCCATGCCATAGGCAGACAGGACGCCTGCAAAAGGATGCAGGAAGACCCGCTTCATACCCAGCGAATCGGCGACCAGGCAGGCATGCTGCCCGGCCGCGCCGCCGAAACAGTTCAGGGTGTATTCCGTGACGTCATAGCCGCGTTGAACGGATATCTGCTTAATGGCGTTGGCCATGTTTTCAACGGCAATCTTGAGGAATCCTTCGGCTACCTCTTGTGCTGTGGTCGATTGACCGCTGGCTTTCGAAATCTCATCGGCCAGCGCCTTGAACCCGTCGTGCACGACCTCGGCATCCAGCATTTCATCGGCGTTCGGCCCGAACACACGGGGAAAATATTTCGGCTGAATTTTGCCCAGCATTACGTTGCAGTCTGTAACCGCCAGGGGACCACCACGGCGATAGCATGCCGGTCCGGGATCGGCGCCAGCAGAATCCGGTCCGACGCGATATCGTGCACCGTCGAACTGCAGGATAGATCCACCGCCGGCGGCAACGGTGTGAATGCGCATCATCGGAGCGCGCATGCGAACGCCCGCTACCAGCGTTTCAAATTCGCGCTCGTACTCGCCGTCGTAGTGCGAAACGTCGGTAGACGTACCCCCCATGTCAAAGCCGATAACCTTGTCAAAACCTGCCATAACGGCGGTACGAACCATGCCGACAACGCCCCCCGCTGGACCGGACAGAATGCTGTCCTTGCCCTGGAACAGGCTGGCGTCGGTCAGGCCACCATTGGATTGCATGAACATCAATCGGGTTGAATCTTCTTTGTCGCCTGCTATCTCGTCGGCGACCCCATCCACGTAGCGGCGCAGAATCGGCGACAAATAGGCATCCACCACGGTTGTGTCACCACGCGACACCAGCTTTACCAGCGGACTGACTTGATGCGAGACGGACACCTGGGTGAAGCCGATCTCATGGGCGATTGCGGCGACTGCCTGCTCATGCTCGGGGAAACGATAGCCATGCATAAACACGATGGCTGCCGAACGAATACCGTCATCATATGCGGCCTGCAGGTCCCTGGTGACCGTTTCCCGGTTCAGGGCTTGCAGTACATCACCATTGGCGGTAACCCTTTCGGTCGCCTCTATAACCTGCTCGTAGAGCATTTCCGGTAACACGATATGACGGTCGAACAGGCGCGGACGGTTCTGGTAGCCGATGCGAAGTGCATCGCCGAAGCCTTGCGTGATGACCAGGACCGTGCGGTCACCCTTGCGTTCCAGCAACGCGTTGGTGGCAACGGTGGTGCCCATCTTTATCGCTTCGATGTCAGCGGCAGGGATCGGGTCATCCCTGGAAATGCCTAGCAACTCGCGGATACCCTGCAGCGCGGCATCTGCATATTGTTCAGGATTTTCCGACAACAGCTTGTGGGTTTTTAAGGTCCCATCAGGAGCACGCATCACCACGTCCGTGAAAGTGCCGCCGCGATCGATCCAGAATTGGCATTGTCGCTTGTTGTTCATCGGGTTGCTAGCGGCGGCCGTTTACTCCCTGTTGTTCCATGATGCCGATTCCAGGCGTTGCTGAATTCGGGGTGTCGGTTTAAACCAGCTTGTCGCGCGGGGTGTCACCGGCGAAGAAGGCCTCGATATTTTCGACCACGCGCATGCCCATGGCGATGCGGGTTTCCTCGGTAGCACTGCCAAGATGCGGTAGCAACACCACGTTCTCCATTTGTAACAATGCCTCACTGACTACCGGCTCTTTCTCAAATACGTCGAGACCGGCACCGGCAATTTCACCGTTTGCGAGCGCCGCGACCAGCGCAGCTTCGTCGACAACATCGCCGCGCGCGGTGTTGACCAGGAAGGCCCCCGGTTTCATCGCCTTGAATGCATCGGTGCCAATCAGGTGATAGGTTTCCTTGCCGCCGGGACAATGCAACGAAATAAAATCGGCCTGCTTAAACACTTCTTCGGGCGAGGCGCACCGGGTCGCATTGAGGTCGGCTATGTCCTCGTCACGTGGCGGAAAGGGGTCGTGATATATGATTTTCATGTTAAAACCATGCGCGGCACGCGCGGCGACGGCACGCGCAATACGCCCCATACCGATGAGTCCGAGGGTCTTGCCGGTAACGCTGGTGCCCATCATGTGGGTCGGACGCCAGCCGGTCCATTCACCGCTGCGCAGGTGGCGTTCGCCCTCGCCGGCCCGTCGCGCCACTGCCAGCAGCAGGGTCTCGATGTGGTTGAAGCCAACGCCGTTGCTACCGAGAATCCTGGCTCGAATATTATCGGCACCGAGTACCTCGGCGGTAACCTTGTCGCACACGGTCGGTAATACCGCGTCGGCACTTTTCAGCGCATCCTGAAGCTCGGCAACCGACATCGGGCGATCGTCTTCATTGAGCTGAGTATCAAACCGCTCCACCAGCACTGCCTCGACTTCCGGGTGCCAGCGACGGGTAACGATTACTTTAGGTTTGGACATCGAGGCTTCTCCTCAGGTTGCATCATTAAAAAACGCTAGATTGTAGGTATCCATAAATTCCGCGTCTATCGAAAAATAACCCTTTTTACTCATTTTCAACCAGCTCGGGGTACGCAAACAGCGACGCGGCGCCACCGGTGTGCAGAAAAACCACGTGATCATTTTGCTTGAACTTGCCCTGCTTCAGCATCTGCAGCAACACCGCGAAAGCCTTACCCGAATAGGTTGGATCCAGCAGGATACCCTCACGCCGCGCCAGGAACTTGATCGCATCGACGGTAGAGTCGTTAAGCAGACCGTAGCCCGGGGCCAGCATGCTGTCGTCACACAGGATATCGCTATCGGGAATATCGATCTCCCGGCCGATGGTATCGATCACCGCCTGCAGCTTGGTGCTGACGCGCTGTCGCTGGCTCTCGGCATCGCGACGCACGCAGACGCCGTAAACCGGTGCCTGGCTGCCGCAGGCCCTGATTCCGTAGAGGAAACCGCAATGGGTGGACGCGGACCCGGTTGGTACCACGAAACCGGCCGGCTCGATATGCATTTCGTCGAGCTGTTGCATCAGCTCCTCGGCGCCATCGACATAGCCGAGCGCGCCGAAGGGCGTGTGTGCATTCGATAGCGGAATGACATAGGCTTTGCCGCCCTGCTGTGCTATT
>CALZHS010000441.1 GCA_945787265.1 uncultured Gammaproteobacteria bacterium
AAGCCCGGCAGACAGGTTGGCAGGCGATGCATGAGCGGCTCGCCAGGATCGACCCGGTCAGTGCCGATCGGATCAGGTTCACGGACTCGCAGCGTATCCAGCGCGCTCTGGAGGTGTACGAGCTGGCGGGACAACCGCTTTCCGAGTTGCAGCAGTTCGAGTCGGCCGGCTTTCCAGGCAAGATCGAAAAAATAATCCTGGCGGCTAATGATCGCGCCCAGCTGCATCTTCGTATTGAAAGCCGATTCCTCAAAATGCTTGAACAGGGATTCGTGGAAGAAGTCGCAGGACTCAAGGCACGCCCTGACCTGAATCTGTCGCACCCGTCGATGCGATGTGTCGGCTACCGTCAGCTGTGGCAATACCTTGACGGCGAGCTTACCCGTCAGCAAATGATCGACAAGGGAGTCGCGGCGACGCGCCAGTTGGCAAAACGACAGATAACCTGGTTGCGCAAACAACCAGCAGAAAAGGCCTTCGATTGCTTGAATTACCGTAAAGATGCTATATTTAAGGTAGTCGAAGCCGCATTTTCAAGGCTTTAACTGGAACATTTTAGCGAGAATGGAATCATAAACTCTATCTTCAGGTTTGCTGCGGCATACTGCGGTAGAACGACAATAATAATTTTAAGGAGTACAAACTATGGCAAAAGGGCAAATGCTACAAGAACCCTATTTGAACGCGTTACGAAAAGAGCATGTCCCGGTGTCGATTTTCCTGGTGAATGGAATCAAGCTCCAGGGACAAATCGAATCTTTCGATCAATTCGTGGTGTTGTTGAAGAATAACGTAAGCCAGATGGTCTACAAGCATGCAATATCGACGATCGTTCCGGCGCGTAACGTGCACGTCGATCACCCGCACGTGGAAGATGAAGCAGGTAATCGCTAGAATATGATCGGTAACGGAGATCTCGTTGTTCGAATTTGAGCGACCGCGTGGTGGTGAACGAGCGCTTCTGGTTCATATAAATTTTCCGCATCAACCGGATCAGGACGACCTGGCTGAATTCGTCGAGCTGGTCCGTTCTGCCGATGTCGACGACGTGGAACTGATCGTCGGCAGTCGGGCAACTCCTTCGGCAAAAGCCTTCATTGGCAAGGGTAAACTCGACGAAATCGCGGCCCTGGTCAAATCCCTGGATATCGACGTGGTATTGTTTAACCATTCGCTGTCGCCATCGCAGGAGAGGAATCTTGAGCAGGCCTTGCAATGCCGGGTGCTGGACCGTACTGGCCTGATTCTTGATATTTTTGCACAGCGCGCGCAGTCGTTCGAAGGCAAACTTCAGGTCGAACTGGCGCAGCTCAAGCACCTGTCAACGCGCCTGGTGCGCGGCTGGACCCACCTCGAGCGCCAAAAGGGAGGCATCGGTCTGCGCGGACCGGGGGAAACCCAGCTCGAAACCGATCGTCGCCTGCTGGGTAAACGCATCAAGTACCTCAACAATCGTCTTGGCAAGGTTGCGCGTCAACGAGAACTAAGTCGTCAGAAACGAACCCGGGCCAAGGTGCCGACAGTTGCGCTGGTTGGTTATACCAACGCCGGCAAATCGACCCTGTTCAACGCGCTCACCGACGCTTCGGTGTACACCGCGGACCAGCTTTTTGCGACGCTGGACCCAACCCTGAGAAAACTGCAGTTGTCGCCGCAAAGAGAAGTGATACTCGCCGACACGGTGGGATTTGTCCGGCATCTGCCGCATGACCTCGTGGCGGCCTTTCGCGCGACCCTGGTCGAGACTCGCGAAGCCGACCTGATACTGCACGTCGTCGATTGCTCCGATGATGCCCGCCAGGAGAAAATCGAGGCAGTAAACAGGGTTTTGCATGAGGTGGGTGCAGCGGAGGTTCCCCAGCTGGTTATTTACAATAAAATCGATATTTCCGGATTCGATGCGCGCATTGACCTCGACGACCAGGACAAGGCCTGGCGCATCTGGCTTTCAGCGGCTACCGGGGCGGGGTTCGACGAATTGCTCGAGGTTTTACGTAAGCGGTTTTGCGAGCAGGCTGGCTCGTATCGGCTGGTTTTGAATGCCAGCGAGGGCCAGATCAGGGCATATCTGTTCGAAGCCGGGGCTATCGAATCCGAGAAATACGAAAATAATGGCGATATTCACTTGAAACTGAGCATTACGCCCGCATTATTTAACCGGTTGGAGAGCCGATTTGACATTTCATCAGATCGTTTCGAGATACTTGCAGATGCGCTTGCAGGAGCTGCCTGATAGCCAGTACAATCCGCACTCTTTGACGGTATTCACAACCCACCGACTACTATAACTGCATTCGGAGTTAAATATGCCCTGGAATGAACCGGGTAAAGACAAGGATCCCTGG
>CALZHS010000442.1 GCA_945787265.1 uncultured Gammaproteobacteria bacterium
TCCAGGGCGCGACATTTCGCCACTCGCAATTTAGACAAAGACATGAGCGTCCGTTCCTGGCCGTTCTCATAAGTCCAAGTAGCGATTACCAGCGTCCGTTAATGAGAAAGCGAGAATGTGATAAGAGACGCGTTCAACTATATTTGATTGTTAGGTTTTTTTGCAATGCCGCGAATTGTGGGACGAACAATTGGCGGAGCTTTACGCATGCTTTCCCTCTCAATCTGAATAATTTCAAAACCCTCTGTAACAATTGCCTGTTCCGTCTCCCTATTAAGGTGGCAATTCCCCATGAACGTTTTCCATATTGGGTTTATTCTATTCTGCCATCGCCTCGTTGGGGTGCCGTCAGCCGCCGCAACATGCTCCAAAAAGACTAGGCTTCCCTCTGGCCTCAATACGCGCCTGATTTCGCGCAAACTGGATTTCAGATTCGTTACCGAGCAACATACCAGTGTTGCCACAACATAATCGAATGACTCATCGTCGGAGTCGATTTGTTCTGCTGTTCCGCTGGTCACACTGGCAATTTTCAGCTGGTGATTGTCTACCTGCTCCCTTAGATATTTTCGCATATGCTTGTCAGGTTCAGAAAGTACAAGCCTGGTAACGTTGTCGGAATAGAACTTGATATTTATGCCAGTACCAGCACCGACCTCCAATACTTCACCGCTTACTTGATTGAGAAGTCCATGCCTCCATTCGTTTAGGCATGCCTCGTCCGTTTTAGCCATGAATTTGTCAGACAAAAAAGCGACTAAAAAAGACATAACGGGTTTCTTTACTCCGTTAAAAGCCTAACAAATTAATTATAAGGATTTTGACCTGATAACAAATTACCGCTTCATTGCTGGGCGTCCGCTCTTGGCCGAGAAGTGCCGCCCAGTCTGATTTATTACGGGTCCCCGTTGGAGAAATCAGGTGCTCGCAAGGGGAAAGGCTTTTCAGGTCGACCCAGGTAAGATCCTCAAAGCCATTCTTAAAATACCAATGAATTGTGATTGCATTGAGTCGATTTTTGCCAATAATACGCAGCCGCGGAAGGATTCGACGTTGCATCGAAACTGGGAGTTATGGCCCGGAATAGTAAATTTTTCATTTTGCCATGGAATCTATGAAGAATCGGACCTATATACGGATTGGGCAGCGCGAAAAGTCGTCAACATCGGTCCGTAGCTGGTATGCACAGTAGGAGTATTTGCTGGCAATCCGGACCGGCCACGAACAGCGCCTATACCCGAAACATATTATTTTTGATGGTTTTTAGCAGGAGACAAGCATAGTGTTGCGTAAAATCGAGGGTACGGTGCGGACTTATCGCGCGGTAGACGTGCGCAATGTCCAGTTCGAGATCCAGGATACCGGCGACATCGTCGACCTGAGGCTCAACCAGCCCTGGGTGCTCAGGAATGGTGATCATGTCGTCGTCACCGGCGAGGATGATGGCCGCTCCGGCACCTTTCACGGTTATGCCTACCGCAATGATACCCGGGAAATTTTCGGCAAGTCTGACCCGGGGCTGTTCGAAGGCTATCGTTACATTTTTATGGGCATATTGTTCTCCTGGGCGATCTTCCCGCTCTTCACTCACATCCCTGCCGGCCTGCGTCGAATTGCATTCGGTCGCAAGGTTGATCGCGCCGCGGAGATGCTGTGGTGCACTACTTGCTGATTTAGATTCTGCAAACAAATTATTAAGAAGGTCTTTAACGGGATTGGGGGCTGGCTGAAGATTGCCGCCCGCCAGACTTTTAACAGGGTCTGCTTATCAGAAAACTGACGCTCGAACCAATCAGCCAGCGGCGAGATACGATCCATAACGGATGCCCGCAATTTCAGAAACTGTGGTTTATCCTGTTTTATCCTTGTACGCTTTCATTATTGCCGGGGTAGCTCAGTTGGTAGAGCAACGCATTCGTAATGCGTGGGTCGGAGGTTCGATTCCTCTCTCCGGCACCAAACACTCAACGGGAAAATTTCGGCAATAAGCAGGTAGGTTCAAACACCTGACCGTGCCATATTGCCGGTAATTTTCCATACTTCGCAGAACACAGCGGACACTCGATTTTCGCTGCCGAGGTCGCGTAACCGACGGCAATTCAAAAAGGTCAGAACACCGCGTTGAAGGTCTGCAGCATCGAGCGCCATGACGCCACGTCGGCGGCCTCGTCGTACTTGAGGTTATCGAGGCCGAAACTGCCCGCATCGGGGTTGGTGAAACCGTGGCGCACGCCGTCATAGCCGTGGAAGACGAGATCCACGCCGGCATCTTTCATCGCGGCCTTGAAGGCTTCGACGCGCTCGGGCGGGACGAAGGCGTCGGCATTGCCGTGCTCGATCAA
>CALZHS010000443.1 GCA_945787265.1 uncultured Gammaproteobacteria bacterium
GAATATTGGGGTGACATGACGTCACCCGAGATTGAATTACCCGATTTGCTGGGTCGGCATCATTCGTTGACCGACTATCGCGGTAACGTCGTGCTGGTGCAGTTCTGGGCTACCTATTGCACGCCTTGTCGTACCGAAATGCCGACCATGAATCGGCTGATTAGAAAGATGCGAGGCAAGCCATTCAAAATCGTCACCGTCAACATGGCCGAATCACCTGGGCAGGTGCGGCAGTTTTTGCAGGAAGTGCCGGTGGACTTTCCGGTGCTAATGGATAGCGATGGCAGCACCCTGAGCCGATGGAAGGTTTTTGCCGCTCCGGCAAATTTCATTCTCGACAAGCGTGGTAAAATCATCTTCACGCTGTACGGTGAAATCGAATGGGATTCGGATGAAATGGTCAGCCGGTTAAACGCGCTGGCCAAAGAGTAAATTCATCCGGAAGGGTCAATTAATCGAGGCATAGAAATTCAGCAGCGCCTCTATGTCTTCCTGGTCCAGCTTCTTTAAACGGTTTGACATGCGCCGTGACACGAGGCGTTTACCGCTGAGCATATTCTTGAACTGCAACCTCAGGTAGGGCGTCCACTGTCCGGCGAGGATGGGCGCGTCATCTATGGGTTCGGTGCCGTTTTGCACGTGACATCGTTCGCAATGGTTCTCGTGTAGAATTGCGCCGCGACTGGTAAGTTCCGGGTCAAAGGCCTGATTTCTCGGGATATATTTCCGCTTGGAAAAATAATTCGCCAGCCCCTTGAGATCCGCGCCGCTCAATTGCTGCGCGATATTCTTCATGACGGTCTCGGGCTCGCCGGGCCGCAGAAATTCAATCGCGATGCGCCTGTTTTCACGATACTCTTCCATGGTATAGAGAAATCCCTCTTGGGAAAAACCGGAGATACTCGGGAATATCGGTAATACGCTGTTACCATCCTGCCCGTGGCAGATCTCGCAACGTAATACCAGGTCGTCAGTATCTTCGGCAGGCCCGGGAGCGGTAAATAGCGCAAGGCCTGCTGATAGTAGATAAGCGGGAACACGGTGCATGAGCCGGGACACAATCATCTCTTACCAAACTTTGAATGTTTAGCCCCGATAATAATGAAAACTTGCCGATACGGATTGACATATCTCAATCCGAGTCTTTTTACCGTGGATCTAGTTCCGAAAACCAGGAATGAAATATGCGCCTGCCAGGCTATCGCGAATGTTGCTGCCCGTAGGCCGAGGAGAACAAGTGTTGCTTTATTGTGCGGGCATCGGCAGCGGCATGCCAGGCACCATGCCCCAAGGCCAGCTGTGCATGCCCGGTAGTGGATCACCCGGATTGAGGCCGTACTTCTCCTCGACCGCGCGTTGCCAATATTCGGCTGCTTTCGGGTCCTGCATCGACGCCATCATGTCGTTGTAGGCTTGCGGATTAGCCATCGTCATCGGATTCATCATGGCCGAGACGTAAGGGCCGAAGAATTGCTGATAGCGGGCCACGTCCTCGTTGTCATGACAGGCCGCACAGCTGCTGATCGGATTGGCCCAGATGCGCGGATCCATCGACATCGTCATCATCATGGCCCAGGAGTTGGGATCCATCGTTTTGGCTATGGTTTGAGCGGCCCGGTTAACTTCGTCGGTACCGGACGCTGCCTGTTGGTCCTGCGCCTGCAACGGATTGCTGGCCAATACCGTTACCAGCAACACAAGAAATAAACCACCGGCTAAACCCGTACTCTGCGTTGAATGAAACAATTGCTTAAGCTTGATCATAGTGAAGGCCATCACCGTGAATTGTGGATGATATAGTCGACCGCGGCCCTGACCTGGTCGTCGGTGAGATTCCAGTTACCGCCACGCGCCGGCATTCGTTTACCGGAAGCGCCGGTCCAGCCATTGATCGCGTGACGATACAAAACCGTCCTGCCGCTATCGATACGGTCTTTCCAGGCATTTTTATCGCCGATCCGAGGTGCGCCACCGACGCCCGGCCAGTGGCAGACCGTGCAGGTGCGATTAAATACGGTCCAGCCTTCTTTCAAGCGCTCGGTTGAGGGTTGCTCCTCGGCAAATGCCGACCCCATTAACAGCGCCAGACCGACGCCGATCCCTAGTAACCAGTTGTGTAAATGATGGTTCATGCGTCTTCTCGCTGCCTTATCTCGACTGTTACATTGGTCCGCTGCAATATTCCGATTTGATCACTGGCCGGATTCCGGCTGGGCCTGCGATCGCGGCATGTAGGTCGACGGATCGAAAGGATTAAAAAATGACTGCCCCAGGGGCGCCTGTCCGGGTTCCTGACCCGGTTGCATCATCGGGTTCCAGGCGTTGGGATCA
>CALZHS010000444.1 GCA_945787265.1 uncultured Gammaproteobacteria bacterium
TACTCTGGGTGGAAATGCCGCAGGGTTGTGACAGCATCGATATTTTCAATCGTGCGCTCGAGCACAATATCGCGATAACACCGGGAATCCTGTTTTCGGCAACCCGCGGCTTCCGTAATCATCTGCGCATCAACTGCGGTTCACCGTGGAACGAAGCCAACGAAAACGCGCTCAAAACCCTTGGGCAGATTGTCTGTAAATGTCGTAGCGACTAGTTCGCCTGCTGCTCGATCGATTCGCTCAGCTGCAGCCATTCCTCTTCCGCCTGGGCCAGTAGTTTGCTGTTTTCGGCCTGTGCCGCCAGGTTTGCATTCAAGGTTGCGCGATTTGCTGCATCATAGATTGAGCTGTCACCGAGCTCCTGCTCAAGGCTTTCCTTAACGGCGCATAATTTGGCAATATTTTTTTCTATCCGGTTCAGCTGGTTCAACTGCGCCTTGTGCTGACGACGCGCCCGTTTGGGATTCCCGGTAGCCGTAACAGGTGCAATTTGGCCGCGTGACTTGCGCTGTGCCAGCCACGACGGGTAGTGATCGAGATCCTGATCGAAGTGCTGCAGCATGCCATCATCCACTAGCCAGAGGTCATCGCAAACACTGCGTAACAGGTGGCGATCGTGCGACACCAGGATGACGCTGCCTTCGAAACCCTGTAATGCCTGGTTCAGTGCCAGGCGCATTTCCAGGTCCAGGTGATTGGTCGGTTCGTCCAGTAGCAGCAAGTTGGGGCGACGCCAGATCAGCAGGGCCAGAACCAACCTTGCTTTCTGGCCGCCAGAGAAGGTTTTCACGGCCTGCAGTACCTTGTCACCCCGAAAATTGAATCCCCCGAGGTAGGACCTGATTTCACGCTCACTCAATTTCGAGTCTAGCCGTTGCATCGTCAACAGCGCATGCGCCTCGAGGTCGAGCTGCTCTACCTGGTGTTGCGCAAAATAACCAACCTGCAAATCTTTTGCACGGGTAACGGTTCCTTCGAAGGGCTGCAGTTCGTTTGCCAGCAGCTTTATAAATGTCGACTTGCCGGCTCCGTTTAAACCCAGCAATCCGATGCGCTCCCCGGGAATCAGTGAAAACTCGATATTCTGAAGCACGGTTTTATCGCCATATCCGGTTGCAACCTGATCCAGCTTGAGTAGCGAAGTTGGCATTGCCCTGGGGGCTCTAAACTCGAAATGAAAGGGCGAATCGATATGCGCCGGAGCGATAATCTGCATTTTTTCCAGCGCCTTGATTCGACTTTGAGCCTGTCGAGCCTTGGTTGCCTTGGCGCGAAAACGTTCGATGTAACGCTGCATGTGCGCGATGCTCTGCTGCTGCTTTTGATGGGCGGCCTGCTGCTGCGCCAGACGTTCGGCCCGCTGTATTTCAAAAGCAGAGTAATTGCCACGATACAGCTTGATATGCTGATTCTCGATATGGGCCACGACATTAACCACGGCATCGAGAAAGTCACGGTCGTGCGAAATCAGTAGCAACGTCCCCGGGTACCGTTTCAACCATTGCTCGAGCCATATCACCGCGTCCAGGTCGAGGTGGTTTGTGGGTTCGTCCAGCAACAGCAGGTCCGAACGACACATCAGCGCTCGCGCCAGGTTGAGCCGCATGATCCAGCCACCGGAGAAACTGTTGAGCGGTCGCTGATGATCGGCCTCACCAAAACCGAGACCGGCCAGTAACCGTGCCGCACGACTCCTAGCCTGGTAGCCGTCAATTTCCTGCAGGCGTTCATGACAGCCTGCAATCATGGAAGCATCCGCCTCGATCTCGGCCTGCGCGAGCCGGGTCTCGATTTGCCTTAACTCCTGGTCACCATCAATGACATACTCAAGCGCGATGCGTGAACTCAAGTGAGTCTCTTGCTCTACCGCCGCCACTGACCACTCCTGCGGCATAAAAAATTGTCCCTGGTCGGCTGACAATTCGCCCCTGATCAATGCAAACAACGATGATTTGCCGCATCCATTCGCCCCGGTAATGCCCACCTTCTGGCCCGGGTAAACCTTGAAATCGACCGCCTCGAACAACAGCGTGGTTGAACGCCGCAGCGATAGATCCGAGAAATTAAGCACTATCGAGTCTCTTGATGTCCAATTGATCGCGCACGCCGACCACGATTACTTCCGCTTTGCAAAATAGGGTAAGATACCACTCTGGGCTGCAGGAAGTTAACCAGAGATAACAAAAATGAATCTAGAAAAATACTATACCCTGGACGGTTCCAGACTCTCATTTACCCGACAACCGGCAAGCGATTTTGCAAAATCGGTCGCCGGTGACTTTAATCCGATACACGATGTCGATTCCAAGCGGTTTTGCGTGCCC
>CALZHS010000445.1 GCA_945787265.1 uncultured Gammaproteobacteria bacterium
GCAAGATTCCTGCATCTTCAGCAACCACGTCCGGGATAACAGGGCGCTGGAAAGGTCCGGTGGCGGCAACCACGTAGTCAGCTTCGATCAAGCCATTCGACGTTTCGACACGAAAGCCAGGGCGGCCGTTATTTCTTCGCACTTCCCTGACCTCCACGCCACAGCGGATGGGCGCAGCTATCTTTTCTGCGTAAGCGACAAAATAATCGGCAACGCTCTCCTTGGGGGCAAAGGCATCAGGATCGATATCGGAGAACTCCATGCCCGGAAATCGATCATGCCAGGCCGGACCATTGGCAACCAGGGAATCCCATCTTTCCGAACGCCAACGTTCGGCTATTCGGTGCCGCTCGAGAACGAGGTGAGGCACACCGCATTTGCTCAGGTGCTCGCTCATGGCCAAACCGGCCTGGCCACCGCCAACAACGAGCGTCTCTATTTTTTCAGTTGCCAATTTGATGCTCCCCGTTAACGAGGGCGACTTTCACGTTCTGAAATGGATCTTTGTAAAGTTCATCCATGCGAATCATGTTTTAACCTTCGATTGTGGTCTTGCCTGCGTTCGCTTGTTGCATTGTGTATCGACATCCCGATTTTCTATTTTGCCCTAGCATCGATCTTTAATAAATTAATCGTTTTCGAGTTTTTGATTCGGAAAAATTGAAACGGCAACACCAAAGGTATGCTGCGCAGGAATCACGGCTGTTAAAACTCCGCTGATCGTTCAGGGACCCTGCCTTTCAATTAACATGCAAATCTGCTTTCACAGGCACGCGATCGGCGCCGGGACTCGATCAATCGTAAACCCGGATGCGGACGGCTAACGGGGCTGCTATGGTATGCGCCTGAAAAAACTAGTGGACGACAGTCAACAGCCGAGTATGCTATATAGCAGTTTCCGCGGTATGGTTCCGATTGTCGAACCGGGTCGGGATATAGACCTGGGAACAACCAGGCACCAGGCTAAAATCGGCGTTTATCCTTGTAACACCTGGACGGACCGCCGCGAAACACGAACATAATAACCACAACAATACTTTTTTTAACCAGCTGTCAGCATAAATGAATATAGACTCAGCCATCGAAAACTCCGATACCGTGTCGGGTGAATTTATCAATCTGTCGGGCGAGCGCTACTATGCGATACGCAATGTCGACAAGATGGCGCCGTTTTTTATCAGCATCGTATCCAATAGCGATCACTGGTTATTCATTTCATCGACCGGCGGACTGACTGCCGGCCGCGTCTCGCCCGACACGGCGCTGTTTCCTTACCTAACCGATGACAAGATCCACGACAGCAGCGCACATACCGGAAGCAAAACGCTGCTGCGTGTCGAGGTGGACGGAGAGCCGTACGAATGGGAGCCGTTCAACCTGGAGCACGACGGACGCCATCAGACCAGCCGAAATCTTTACAAGAACACGCTGGGCAACAAACTATGCTTCGAGGAAATCAACCACGACCTGCAGTTGGCATTCGAGTATACCTGGGCAACCAGCGAGATTTATGGTTTCGTGCGGCAGTGCAGGCTATCGAACCTCTCGGGGCGCAGCGTTCGCGTCGAACTGGTGGACGGCTTGCAGAATATTCTGCCCGCAGGCACCCCGCGGCTGGTCCAGACAACCCGCAGCAACCTGGTCGACGCCTACAAGTGGAGCGAACTGGACGAGGCTACCGGGCTCGCCTTCTTTACCTTGTTTTCCGGCATCAGCGACCGCGCCGAACCCTGCGAGTCTCTGAAGGCAACAACCGTATTCTCACTGGGCCTCGATAACCCCGGGATTTTGCTTTCGTCGGAGCAGCTTGAACAATTTCGTCTGGGCAAACCGCTGACTCAGGAAGCCCGCAAGCGCGGCATCCGCGGGATTTACCTGGTGAATGCCGCACTGGAGTTAGCGCCCGGAGCATCCCGGGACTGGCAACTCGTGGCCGACATAGAACGCAGCCAAAGCCAGGCCGTCGAGCTGCGCAAACAGCTGCAAGACCCTGCCGCCGTGGCTGCATCAATCGCCACGTCGATCGACCGGGGCTCGGATGAACTCGGCCGCATCATGGCGCGCGGAGACGGCCTGAGAATGTTCAACCAGGATGTCTTCCAGCGTCATCGAGAGATGCTCGAGTCATTACCGCAGCAGCTGGAATTCAACCAGCTCCTGTCGACCATCAGGGAGCAAGGCGACCGTCAGCTCGAGCGCCTTGGCTACGAATACCTGCCGATCACCTTTGGGCGCCGCCATGGCGATCCGAGCCGACCCTGGAATCACTTCTCGATAAAGCTGAAGGATGCCCACGGCAACCGCCTGCTCTCCTACGAGGGCAACTGGCGGGATATCTTCCAGAACTGGGAGGCACTTTGCTTGAGCTACCCGGAATTCATCGAAAGTATCATTACCAAGTTCGTCAATGCATCGACACTGGACGGATACAATCCCTACCGGATTACCAAGCAAGGAATCGATTGGGAAGTTGAAGAGCCTGACGATCCGTGGAGCTACATCGGCTACTGGGGCGATCACCAGATTATCTACCTGCTGAAACTGCTGGAAATATCCCGGCAGTTCCATCCCGACAGGCTCGGCAACCTGTTGCACCAACCGATATTCTCCTATGCCAACGTACCCTACAAAATCAAACCGTTCGCGGCCCTGGTCGAGGATGCAAAAAGCACCGTGGTCTATGACGCGGCACTCGCACGGCAAATCGAGGAACGAGTCGACCGCCTCGGCGCCGACGGCAAATTGCTGCTCGATAGCGCGGGCCAGGTATACCAGGTCACCCTGCTGGAAAAACTGCTGGTGCCGTTGCTGTCCAAGCTCGGCAACCTGGTGCTCGACGGCGGTATCTGGCTCAATACCCAGCGTCCCGAGTGGAACGATGCCAACAACGCGCTGGTAGGCCAGGGACTCTCCATGGTGACGCTGTACTACATGCGCCGCTACGTATCGTTCCTGCAGCAATTGCTGGCAGACGAATCTGGTGACATAAGCGTTTCAGCGGAAGTCAGCCGCTGGATCGCCGAAACGGCAGCGGCGCTGAAACAGGTGCGCCCGGGCCTGGGCGCCGGTCCGGTCAGTGCCGAACTCCGCTTTCAGCTGCTGGAAGCCCTTGGCCAGGCGGCAAGTCACTGCCGCGAAACCGTTTATCAACAGGGCGGCTTCACGGGCACGATGCCGCAGGACCTGGAGCAGGTCGCGAGCATGCTCGATGACGCCCAGGCCGCGATCGACCACTGCATCACTACCAACCAGCGCGAGGACGGCCTCTACCACGCTTATAACCTCCTGACGCTAACGCCGGGGAACGCAGAGGTCAGTACGCTTCACCCCATGCTGGAAGGCCAGGTTGCCGTGCTCAGCGCCGGCGCCATCGAGCCGGAAAAGGTGATCGAAGTACTCGAAGCCCTGTTTGCCAGCGACGTGTACCGACCCGATCAGAAATCTTTTATGCTCTATCCGGATCGTGATTTACCGGGCTACCTGGAAAAGAACCGCATTCCTTCCGACCAGGCCGATGCGATTCCGTTGCTCAGGTTACTATTCGAGCAAGATGACCGACGCATCGTGGAACGCGACGCCGACGGTTGCTATCGCTTTAACAGCAAGTTCACCAACGTTGGCGACCTGAATGCAGAGCTGGATGCGATAGCCGCCGATTTTGGCGAACAGGGTGAAGCCGGGTTCGAACAAGCGCGGCAATTGTTGCCGGCCCTGTACGAACAGATTTTCAATCACCAGGCGTTTACCGGCCGTTCGGGCGGCATGTTCGGCTTCGAGGGGCTGGGCTGCATCTATTGGCACATGGTGTCCAAGCTGCTGCTCGCGGTAGAGGAAAACTTCTTTGCGGCGCTGCAACAGGATGCAGATGCCGAGGTGATTAGGAAACTGGGCGGCCTCTATTATCGCGTCCGCGAGGGTATTGGCTTTAATAAAACCCCGGTCGAATACGGCGCCTTCCCGACGGATCCCTACTCGCATACACCCGGCCATGCCGGCGCTCGACAGCCCGGCATGACCGGCCAGGTCAAGGAAGAGATGATAACCCGCTTTCGAGAGCTGGGCATTTACGTCGAGGCCGGCGAAGTAAAGTTCGTGCCGCGGTTGCTACGCGAGCGCGAGTTCATTACAGAAGCGCGAGCCTTCCGCTACCTGGACGTGGACGACCAATGGCGGGAGCTATCCGTTCCGACAGCGGGCCTTGCATTTACCTGGTGCCAGCTGCCGTTGGTTTACAGGCTGGACGATAGCGCC
>CALZHS010000446.1 GCA_945787265.1 uncultured Gammaproteobacteria bacterium
TGATGTGGGCTTACGCCAACGGCATCGCACCTTACCTGGCGTTCAGCGATAACCCGGCCTGGTTTATCTTGCTGCTGTTTGTCACGCCCTGGTGGGCCGGCTTTCACTTCTACTGGCAACATCGCCTGCTGCACCTGCCTTTCCTTTACCGGATTGCGCACAGCTGGCACCACAGGAATACCAACACCGGTCCGTGGTCGGGACCGGCAATGCACCCGATCGAGCACTCGATCTGGCTGACCGATGTATTGATCTTCCTGTTCATTTTTTCCCACCCGAGTCACGCGATTTTCATTTTGCAGTTTCATGCCCTGACCGCGGTAACCTCGCATACCGGTTTCGAGAACCTGTTGCTTGGCAGGCATGTAAAAATTCGCATGGGCGATTTCTTCCACCAGCTGCATCATCGCTATTTCGATTGTAACTACGGCACTTTCGAAACACCCTTTGATCAATGGTTCAACACCTATCACGATGGCACCGCGCAGGGTGACGACTGGATCAAGCAGCGGCGGCGCCTGCTGTACCAGCAAAAAGCAGCCTCCTGAGTGTTACCGTTTCGATTGGGACATGGTTTTGTTGATCACGAGCTAACTATGTTTACAATTGGATTCGAAGGCACATAGAGCGCTGCATCAGCTGGAGTGGGATGGGGAAGGCAACGGAGCCAGCCACACTCGACTTATACTGCGAGAACAAATCGGCAACAGTTGCCCTGTGGGGGACGGGATATGAGCAAGCAGCAAGCAGCATTAATTCAATCCCTGGCGGCGCAGGCTTATGTCGACCCCGAGATATACGATACCGAACAAGAACTGATATTTGCATCGACCTGGCAATATGCCTGTCACGTCGAAAAGCTGGCTCGGCCGGGCGACTACGTCGTCTGCGAGCTGGCAAAGGAAAGCATTATCGTGATTCGTGAAGACCACAACAGGATCAACGCTTTTTATAATGTTTGCCCACACCGTGCATCACGCCTGCTCGAAGCGGAAGGCTGCAAAAAGCGCTTTGCCTGCCCTTACCACGCCTGGACCTTCAATACCCGTGGCGAACTTGTTTCTGCGCCCAATGCCCAAAATGTCCCCGGGTTTAGATCCTCTAACTACACTCTCAGGGCTTGCCAGTTAGAGATCATGCATGGGCTGGTCTTTATTAATCTGGATGATGATGCCCGTCCGCTGAAAGATCTGGCGCCCGAGTTGCTGGTCGATCTCGGTAGCTATGCACCCAGGCTGCCTGAGTTAACTTTTGTGCATCGCACCGAGGCTTTACTCGACTGTAACTGGAAGGTCGCGATCGAAAACTATTCCGAGTGCTATCACTGCGAACTGATTCACAAGGAACTGACCACGGGGGTGCTTGATATGGATTCCTACCGCATCCGGGTTTTCGCGCAGTCGCAGAAGCACCTGTCGGGCTCACAGTCCGGGGAAAGCAGGGTATACGAGTTCGACGATTTGGACGCGACTGACTTTGTCGCCTGGTGGCTGTGGCCGAATTTTGCTTTTCAGAGTTACCCGGGTGGTCGAGTGCATTGCTGGAACTGGAAGCCGCTGGATATTAATCGCACCCACCTCACGGTCGACTGGTTTTTTCCGAGCCCGAAGTTGGCCGATTGGGAACGAGAACTGATAAGACATCATGCCTCGACCACCTTCAGTGAGGACAGCGCGGTCATGGCGCAGGTGCAACAGGGCCTGGCAAGCCGCGCTTACGAGTCAGGCCCATTAATGATCGACGCCGAAAAATCACAGTATTCGGAACATGCCGTGGCCGCGATTCAGCAGCTCTGGCGCGATGCCATGGGGGATGCTTATGAGTGATAACCAGACACCGACTGAACGCCTGTACGCGATCGTCGAGCAGGGACTTTGTATCGGTTGCGGGCTATGCCAGTCGGTGGCGGGCAAGAATCGGGTGCGGGTTACCAAGACGCTGAATGGTTACTTGACGCCGGTTGTCGAAGCTGAGCTCGACCATGACACCGTCGATCGTATCTACGCGGTTTGCCCGGGCACGCGCGTCGAGGGACTGCCCGAGCGTCTCATCGAGCCGGATACACGCCACGATAATGTCTGGGGGCCATGGCGGCGCATGGTACGCGCCTGGGCGGGTGACCCCGAAGTGCGCTTCGAAGGATCAACCGGGGGTGTGCTGACAGCATTGGGAATTTACCTGCTCGAATCGAAGCGCGTGGAATTTATTCTGCACGTCAAGACTTCCGTGCGTGAACCGAGCTTCGGTGATCGCACGTTAAGCTTCAGCGGGGCCGATGTAATTGAAGCGGCCGGTTCGCGCTATGGTCCCGCCGCCCC
>CALZHS010000447.1 GCA_945787265.1 uncultured Gammaproteobacteria bacterium
ATCCGGGATTCCAGACGCGACCGCTGTACAGCGGTAAACCCTGGTTCCTGTCGGGGTCGGTACGTTACTACCAGATCAAGGACCGCTTTAGCTGAAAAGGATGGGAACCGATGTCGCCGCGACTAAGCTGTTGCGAGCTTTGGAAAAACCTGGGGAAACTCTTCGCAGTCCAGTGGTTCGCCGGGCTTCAGGCGTTGCTCGAGCCCGGGAAACGGCGGCGAGATTTCGCCGCTGCGGATAGCATACACCGTATCATCGCCCAGCCAGCGCGCAGCGAAACCGCGGCGACGATGGGTAGCCGAAAAATTGGATGGCGCACCATGTACCGTCAGGAAGTGAAATGCAATCGCGTCACCGGGCTCAAGGTCCCAGCTGCGGATGTCATACTCTGCGCGATTGGCATCGATATCGGGAATCGACTCCAGTTTGTCGTCGTCGTGGTCATAATCGATGCCGCTGAATTTGCGCGGCAGAAACCAGCGCCCCCAGTCGTGGGAACCGGCGATAAACTCGGGGCAGGTTTCCATGCCGACCGGATCCAGCGGAATCCACATGCTGCAGACCTGGCGACCGTCGACACAGTAATAGGGTTGATCGTGGTGCCAGGGTGTGACCTTGTCGGTCCCCGGCTCCTTGACCAGCACATGTTCATGAAAAATACGTACGCTTTTGGACTGCATCAAATCAGCGGCGATTTCGGGCGCCGGTGAATCAAACATGAATTCCCGATACTCGGGGATTCGATTCCAGTTGCAGTAGTCGCCGAAAAATCGCCCCGCCTGTCCCTGTTCCAGGTATTCCCTGCCAAAGGGACCCGGGTCGCGCATGTTGGCCTCGACACCGGCGCGCAGCGCATCGATCCAGTCGCGGAAAACACCGCGTAACAACAGCACGCCATCGCGTCTGAAAGCGTCGACCTGGTCCTGGGTTAGTTGCGACATGCCGCCGGCGAGGGTCTAGTTACCTTCGACAATACAGAGGTCGCGTTCGGCGGCATCGCGAGCGAATGACAGGGCTTCGCGGTAGGCTTCCGAATGGTAGCAACGCTCGGCGTCCTCGACACTCGGAAAACGCACCACGACATTACGTGCGCGTTCGTTGCCTTCGAGCCAGATGGTACGCGTCGCACGCGCGAGAAATTCACCACCATGCGCTTCGATCGCCGCGGTGGCGCGTTTGGCATATTCGCCATAAGCGTCGGGGTCAGTGACGTGGACGTGAGCAATCCAGTAGGCGGCCATGGTACTCCTCTCGAATAATCAGCTGTTAAAGGATTGGTATACTAGAGCGGTTGTCGTTAGAAGGAAACCGGTTTTTGAACGCGGGAAAACGGTGGCAAAGGTAAAACTAAAATTGTGAATCAGTCAAAAATAAAACGCCACCTGGATGCGCTGGCAAAAATCGATCCAGACCTGCGTCGCGGCCTGAGACTGGTGCGCTATCCCGCGCCAAGAATCAGGGAACAGGGTTTTCAAACCTTGCTGTCGACGGTCGTTGCGCAACAGATTTCGACCGAGGCGGCAGCCGCGATAATGGGCCGGGTGCAGGCACTGCTGCCAGGCATGGAGCCGGATACCGTGCTCCGATTGCCCGCGGGCGCACTACGCGCCGCCGGTCTTTCGGCGCGTAAGGTCGAGTATGTCGAAGGCCTGGCCCGGGCGATCGTCGAGAATCAATTCGAGGTATCAAAACTACCCGAGATGGAAGACCAGGCGGCGATCAACGCGATTACGTCGCTCAGGGGATTCGGTGTCTGGAGCGCTGAAATCTACCTGATGTTTTCGCTACAGCGCGCCGATATCTTCCCGGCGGGCGACCTGGCGCTGCGCATCGCGCTACAGAAGTTGAAAGGCATCGAGCAGCCACTGAGTGATAAACAGGCGCGCGAGGTGGTCGCACCCTGGGCGCCTTACCGCAGTGCGGCCAGCCTGTTCCTGTGGCATTACTACCGCGGCGCACCGACCTGACGAAGTTTAAAATCTCGGCTTGCCGAAAACCTGAACAGTATTTATATTGAACCGTGATGGACAAGCTCATTGATCTGGAAAAATTCCCTTTGCACCGGCTCGAAAGTGCCGCCGGGCAGCAATTGGTAGCGCAGTGCATCGATGATCTCGAGCGCGAGGGCATGTTCACGCTCGAGGGCTTTATGCGCCGGCCGGTAATTGATGAAATATTACCTGGTCTGCTACAGAAGTTTGAGCATGAATCGTTTTGTCACCGTCGCGAACACAACATTTATTTCAGCGACGACGTTGCGGATGTTGCGGCCGACCATCCGGCCCTGGCACGGGTTAACACCATCAATCATACGCTC
>CALZHS010000448.1 GCA_945787265.1 uncultured Gammaproteobacteria bacterium
ACATCGACTACCCGCTGGCTGGTGACGAATTCCTGATCGCGACGCGTTACGCCGTGGAATCCTTTGGTGGTGGCCTCGACGATACCCGGCAATTAATCGACGTCGAGGCCGCGCAGCAACAATGCACCGCGGTCGAGGTTGACGACAAGGTGGCAGAATACGCGGTTAGCCTGGTGCGTGCGACTCGCGGCACCACGCTGTTGCGGCATGGAGCTGGTCCGCGCGCAAGCATTGCATTGTTACGTTGCGCAAGGGCAATGGCGTTGATGAACGGCGTCGGGTTTGTTACGCCGGACGATGTCAAATCAATGGTATTACCGGTATTGCGACACCGGGTTATTCTCGCGCCGGAGGTGGAAATCGATGGTCTTGGCGTCGATGAAGTGCTCGGCAACCTGTTGGAAAAGGTAGACGCTCCGCGCTCATGAAACCGTCCCGGTTACTGATTCAACTGCTACTGGCCTGGCTGTTGCTGGGTCTGCTTGCAGCAGTGGCAACGATTCTCGAATGGCCGCATTCATTCGAGATCAAGCTGGTTTTCTGGTGCTGGTTTGGCCTGGTGGCGCTGCTGGCGTTGCTCGATTGGTTTGCGCTGCGCAAGCCCAGGCTGGAAGTCACGCGCAGGCTCGAGGCGCATCTCGCACTCGGAATCCGCCAGCGGGTCGGGATCAGGGTCAGCAACCAGAGTCGGCACCGCCAGGAATTCTGGCTGACCGATTTTCCGCCCTCGCAGCTGCATCTCGAGGGCTTACCGGTAAGGCTAACGCTGGATCCCGGCGAGCATGCGGAGCTGCGCTACTCGATAACGCCGTTGCAACGCGGCCCGGCCGAGTTTGGACAGCCCTGCTGCCGCGTTATATCGGCCTGGAAGCTTTGGGAAAAGAACTTTTACTATGGCGAGGCACAGGCCTCGAAGATCTATCCGAACTATAAACCGTTATTTCGCTCCTCGTTTATCGGTAGCGATCAACTGTACCTTGATCTCGGGTTGCAGTTGCGTCAGCGTCGGGGCGAGGGTACGGATTTTCATCAATTGCGCGATTTCCGCGTGGGAGATTCACTGCGCCAGGTTGATTGGCGGGCAACCGCGCGCTTTCAGAAACCGATATCACGTGAATATCAGGAAGAACGCGATCAGCAGGTTGTATTCCTGCTGGATTGCGGGCGACGCATGCGCGCCAAGGATGGCGAAATCAGCCATTTCGACCATGCGCTCAACGCGCTTTTGATATCTGCTTTCGTTGCACTGCGCCAGGGGGACAGCGTGGGCTTGCTCAGTTTCGCCGGCCAATCGCGCTGGGTCGCACCGATCAAGGGACGCTTTCAGATAAGCCGGCTACTGGATCAGATTTATGATCTTGACAGCTCGCTCGCCGCCAGCGATTACCTCGAAGTCGCGCAGCAGTTAATGATGCGGCAACCGCGCCGTTCACTGATTATCCTGATTTCGTCGCTGGAACCGCAGGATCGCGATGATCTAGCGCAGGCCGCAAGGCTTTTGTCGCAACACCACCTGGTGATGGTGGCCTCGATGCGACAGCAGGTACTGACCGACACCCAGGCGGGCGAGGTGGTTTCGATTGACGATGCGTTAAGGTATTGCGGTGTCGCGAATCATCTGCAGCAGCAATCGGAAATGTACGCGCAGTTGCGCAGCGATAATATTATTGTCGCCGATACGCCTCCGGCTTACATGCATTCAACCCTGATCACCGAATACATGGCCCTGAAGCGCAGCGGAATTTTCTAGCCTGTTTGATGCAAGTCAATGGCGACTGTAAAAAATAGTCCTAGTGTTGTATCAATAAACTAATATAAGTTCATGTGTTTTGAAAACCCGGAAAGATAGGACCCTGTTATGTTTGAGTCGCTGACCCACTGGTTTGATACGCTCAAGAATGAGAGCAAGCTGTTCGACCACCCCGAAGACGAAATCCTGCACAGTGCGCTGGCGTCGGTGTTGTACCACGTGATCAACGCGGATCAGCACGTCGATGCGAAAGAAAAACATGAATTTGATCGTATCTTAAAACAGGAGCTTGATCTCAATGACGAGCAGGTCAATCATCTGTACCTGGCCGCCAAGGGCTCAACCGCGGATGTACATGGCGATTTGCACACCATTAACTTCTACCTGAAAAAAAATCCGGCGGTGCGCATGACTTTCATGCGTAAATTACTGCAGCTGGTCGACGTCCATGGCGCGCATAAGGGAGAGCTCGATTTGTTTTATGAAACGCTGCACGAAGTATTTCCCGAGGTTAAGGAACCCGGTAACGAGGAAGCGCTATAGGACCTGGGAGGCAAGCTTTTG
>CALZHS010000449.1 GCA_945787265.1 uncultured Gammaproteobacteria bacterium
GAGCGCTTCGAGCAAACTTGCGGCCAGCCTGCTTCATCCGTAAAACTTTTTAGAACCCCAATACCCAAAAGGCTCTTTGTGTCACTCAGCGCGTCACAAAGAAAAAAGCCGGGGCGAGCCCCGGCTTTCAATTGAGTACTGCTTTATTATTAGTGTGAGGCCTTGAGTACAGTTTCTCCTGACGGTACTCGAATTTCGTCTACCATCGCCTGGGTTTCGGCATCCGGTTCCGGAGTCATTAATGACACCACGACCATCAGTATCAGGCTGACCGGCATTCCGATAATTCCGAAACGCAGGTGGTCGATACCGATCCACGGGTCCATGCCACCGAAACGTACCATGTAGAGGTACCAGGTGCCGGCGACGAAACCGCCGATCATGCCCGCAATAGCACCCTGGCGATTCGCGCGTTTCCACCAGATACCCAGTACGATCGGGAAGAATAGACCCGAGCAGGCAAAATCAAATGCCCAGGCCACTGCCCCCAGAATACTGGTTAGCTTGAGACTCGCAACAAATGCTCCCGCGGCACCAATAGCGAGTAATAGTCCACGTGCTACAAGCAGACGCTTTCTGGTTTCCGCTTCAGGGTCGATAATCTTGTAGTAAAGATCGTGCGACAGGGCATTCGCGATTGCGAGCAGCAGACCATCCGCGGTTGACATCGCGGCGGCCATACCACCTGCGGCCACGAGGCCGGAGATGACATACGGTAGACCCGCAATTTCAGGCGTCGCCAGCACCACGATATCGCCGCGCATAAAGAACTCGTTGAGTTGCAGTATGCCATCGGCATTCGCGTCGATGATCTGCGCAAAACCCACGTTACTCCACTTCTGGATCCACTCTAGCGCCTGCACATCGGCGATCGATTTGCCGATAATACCGGTGGCGAGCTCAGGATCGAGAATCTGCAGCTTGGTGAAAGTCGCCAGCGCTGGCGCGGTGAAGTACAGCAGGAAGATGAACATCAGCGACCAGGCCACCGACTGGCGCGCGGCGCGCACCGATGGCGTGGTGAAGTAGCGCATCAGAATGTGCGGCAGCGATGCGGTACCCAGCATCATACAGGCAACCAGGGTCACGAACTTCCAGCTCGCCATCGCGGAATCACCTGCGGTAGCAAACGGCACCGACAGCGCCCTGAGGCCGCCTTTCGCGCCAGCCACGGCGTCGAGCGTGCCAAGGCCGTGCAACGCTTCGAGTTCAGTGATGCGTTGAACCGCGTCACCGTAAACGAACTGCGGGATCAGGCCAAAGCCCTGCTTGTTGGACATCCAGAAAACCGGCACCAGGTAAGCGATGATCAGTACGATGTACTGGGCCACCTGGGTCCAGGTAACTGCTCGCATACCACCTAGCATCGAGCACAGCAGGATACCCAGCAGGCCGAACCAGACGCCGACTTCAAATGGAATCTGCAGCGCTCGCGCAGCGATCGTACCGGTTGCGTTTATCTGCGCGGTTACGTAGGTAAACGACGCCACCGCCAGTACGACAACACCCAGGAAGCGCGGCAGGTTACCGCCGTAGCGGGTACCGATAAAGTCCGGCACGGTGTAGCAGCCAAACTTGCGCAGGTAGGGAGCCATCAGCGAGGCAACCAGGATATAACCCCCGGTCCAGCCAACCACGAAAGCGAGGTAACCGTGCCCACCGAAGTAGATACCACCGGCCATCGCCACGAATGAGGCACCTGACATCCAGTCTGCGGCCGTTGCCATACCGTTGAACACCGCTGGGACCTGTCGTCCGGCTACATAGTAGGCGTCAACCGCCATGGTCCTCGACAGGAAGCCGATACCGGCATAGATCACGATGGTAAAAGCAACGAAAAGGATACCGATGGTATCCGCACCGACGCCCATCTGCTCCAGGATTGCCATGAGAAGCACGAATACCAGGAAACCCCCGGTATACAGGCCATATATTTTCGGCAGGTTTTCTATAAAAGTCCCGCCAGCCATTTTCTGAGCCATGGTCTAATCCTCCTCTGCTAAGCCGCAGTCGCGGTCGATTCTGTCCTGGGCCTTGACGAACCAGAACAACGTGATCACGAATATGACTTCAGAACCCTGCGCGGCCATGTAAAAACCCAATGGCCATCCAAAAAATGTTACCGCGTTGAGGCTTGAAGCGAACCAGTGAACGACAAAAGAAAAGATAAACCAGATGGTGAGCGTAACGATCATCAGCGATTTTGTTCTGCGCCAATGCTCAGCCCGTTTGGATGTATCCATTATGTCCCCCTAATTTTAGTCAGGTTAAAACTACGTTAACGTTTGGTCGTGCGTACGCTTTATTTTTTGT
>CALZHS010000450.1 GCA_945787265.1 uncultured Gammaproteobacteria bacterium
AATAGCATCCTGCCCTGAATTCTGGAGCGGGTGGCGGGAATCGAACCCGCGTCATCAGCTTGGAAGGCTGAGGTAATAGCCACTATACGACACCCGCAGGCTAAATTTTTAACCGGTCCGGGCGATTTCGCTGCAACCCGTCCCAGCTCGCACTTTACTCATTAATATAGAAAGCACCATCTATTCAGGACAGTCACTCAATATTCTTTAATGCTCGGTCTCGCTTCAGAACTCATTAATAATGGTGGAGGGGGGTGGATTCGAACCACCGAAGGCTGAGCCAGCAGATTTACAGTCTGCCCCCTTTGGCCACTCGGGAACCCCTCCAGCAAGGGGCGTATTCTCTACACGCCCCCGAGACATGTCAATAGCGGTGGACCGAAATTCACCCAACACATCAATAACTTAATCGAAAAACTTAAGCATTTGCCGCACGTCGCTCGTTGACCTCGCGGATGACCTCGTCGGCGACGTTTTTCGGGCACGGCATGTAGTGTTCGAACTCCATCGAAAACTGACCGCGACCCGAGGTCATGGTGCGCAAATCGCCGATATAACCGAACATGTCGGATAACGGCACGTTTGCCTTGACGCGCACACCCGTCGGCAGCGGTTCCTGCGACTTGATCATCCCGCGACGGCGATTCAGATCACCGATTACGTCACCGACATGATCTTCGGGCACAAACACGTCAACCTTCATGATCGGCTCCATCAATTGCGGCGAAGCCTTCGGAATAGTCTGGCGATAGGCCGACCGGGCAGCTATTTCAAACGCTACCGCGGAAGAATCGACCGCGTGGAAGGCACCGTCGATCAAGGTAATCTTGACGTCGAGCAGTGGGAAACCGGCAAGCACGCCTTCTTCCATGCAACCGGCGAAGCCTTTTTCGATTGCCGGCCAGAATTCACGCGGCACGTTACCGCCGGTTACCGTCGATTCAAACTGGAAGCCGCTGCCGGTTTCGCCCGGCTCGACGATGTAATCGATCTTGCCAAACTGTCCTGAACCACCGGTTTGCTTCTTGTGGGTGTAGCTGTCTTCGACCCGCTGCGTTATGGTTTCACGATAGGCAACCTGTGGCTTACCAACCTCGACGTCAACCATGTGAGTTCGGCGCAGAATATCAACCTTGATGTCGAGATGCAGCTCGCCCATGCCCTTGATAATGGTTTCGCCACTCTCTTCGTCGGTTTCGACATAAAAAGACGGATCTTCCTTAACCATTTTGCCGATTGCAATGCTCATTTTTTCCGACGCGGCCTGGTCCTTGGGCTTGACCGCAATCGAAATAACGGGGTCCGGGAACACCATCGGCTCGAGAGTAGCCGGGTTCTTGGCATCCGCGAGCGTGTGTCCCGTCTGCACGTTTTTCAAACCTACCAGTGCGACAATATCGCCGGCTTCCGCAGAATCAAGCTCGATGCGATCGTCGGCATGCATCTCGACGATACGACCGATACGCTCAGTTTTTCCGGTATAGGTATTTAACACGGTATCACCCTTGGCAAGCTTGCCTGAATATATCCGGGTAAAGGTGAGCGCACCGAAACGGTCATCCATGATCTTGAACGCCAGGGCACGCAATGGTTTGCTGGGATCCACCGTTGCAACGTTGCCAGTTTCGTTACCTTCCAGGTCAATCTCCGGTTGCGGCTTCACTTCTGTCGGGTTCGGCAGATAGTCGACAACAGCATTCAGCACCAGCTGGATACCCTTGTTTTTAAACGCCGATCCGCAGTAGGTCGGGAAAAAGTCGAGCGCGATGGTGCCCTTGCGGACACATCCCTTGATCGCGTCCAGCTCGGGCTCCTCGCCTTCGAGGTACATTTCCAGCAAATCATCGTCCTGCTCAAGTGCGAGCTCGATCAGCTTTTCCCGGTACTCCTCGACCTGGTCCGCCATGTCGGCGGGCGGTTCCTCGATCTGGTACTTGGTGGGATCACCCGAGTCATCCCAGACCCATGCCTTGCGAGTTAACAAATCGACCACACCGGTGAAATTTTCCTCGGTACCGATTGGCAGCGTCATGACGAGGGGGTTGGCTCCGAGCACATCCTTGATCTGCTTAACGACGCGGTAAAAGTCCGCGCCCAGGCGATCCAGCTTGTTGACGAAAATGATGCGCGCAACCTCGGAGTCGTTGGCATAGCGCCAGTTGGTTTCCGATTGCGGTTCTACACCGCCCGAGCCGCAGAACACACCGACACCGCCATCGAGCACCTTGAGCGAGCGATACACCTCGATCGTAAAGTCAACGTGTCCCGGCGTCTCAATGATGTTGAGGCGAAGCTTGTTCCATTCA
>CALZHS010000451.1 GCA_945787265.1 uncultured Gammaproteobacteria bacterium
TGATCTCGGGCTGGGCCGACGGTTATATTAATGCGCCACCCGCGGCAGCGGCCAACCTGAAAAATGCCAGGGCGATCAACGGTCCCTGGATTCACAAGTACCCGCATTTCGCACTACCAAAGCCACGCCTTGATTTCCTCAGGGAGGCCATCAACTGGTGGGACAGATGGCTCAAGGATGTCGATAACGGCGTCGACAGGCTGCCTGCCTACCGTGCCTATATTCTCGAAGACGCGAGGCCCTTGCTACGTCATGAAGTCGAGTCCGGCCGCTGGGTTGCGGAAGCTGAACTACCCTCCCCCGACACCGGTGACCGTAATTATTACCTGGCCTCGAATCGGCAACTGCTCGATATTCCTGGCCGCAGCAGCGACAAGAAATTCAACTCCCCGCAGGATTGCGGTACCGCCTGTGGTGAGTTTTTTACCATAAAGCCTGACGGTGAGATGCCGGCTGACCAGCGGTGGGATGACTCCGGATCACTGGTGTTCGACAGCGCTAAACTGCAGCAGCCCATCGAAATCCTGGGCCGACCCAGAATCCGGTTGAAGATTTCTATCGACAAACCGCTCGGCAATATCGCCGCACGCCTGAATGATATTCATCCGAACGGCGAAGTTTCGAGGGTCAGCTGGGGCGTACTCAACCTGGCGCATCGCGACGGCAACGAAAATCCCCAACCGATGACCCCGGGGAAATACGAGTTGGTTGAAATTGAACTCAACGAATGCGGTTATCGGTTCATGCGCGGTCACGAGATGCGTGTTGCGATCTCCAATAATTACTGGCCGATGATTATGCCGCCACCCGAGATAGTTACCACGACCATCAGTCTTGGTCCCGACGCCTTTATCACGCTGCCGGTACGGGAAGGCGTGGACGTCTACGAAGAACCCGAACCCGAGGAACAAAACCCGTTACCCGAGTACAAAATCAATGAGCCGGGACTCAGTCGGCGCTGGGTCGAGCGTGACTACCAAACCGGAGAATCACACTACCGGGTTATCGACGACACTGACGAAATCGAGGTACCGGGCCACGGCATGTGCACGCGGTACCGGCATGATGAACGTTGGACTATCGCTGCGGACGATCCGCTCAGCCATCGCTCGTTAAGCCGCTATATTTGCTGGATGCATTGCGGGGACTGGTCGATCAGAACCGAGGCTGAAAGTGAAATTCGCTGTGACGCAGAAAATTTTTATATCAAGGCCACGATAAGTGCCTATGAGGGCGATGAGCTCGTAAACCGGCGCGACTGGGAGGAAATTGCGATCCCTCGAGACCACATTTAGGAAAGCGTCAAAATTTTGTCATTAATTTAATCTATTACCGAATAACGATAAATTATTGAGAAATAAAGATAATATCGGCGAATAGCGACAAATTAGTGTTAATATGCAACTCTTTAAGCCAGATAACGAGCATTTTTCATGGCCAGACTGCCGCGGTACGCGATAGTAAATCAGCCGCAACATATCATTCAGCAGGGACGACACGGGCAACAAATCTTCTTCGAAGAACAGGATTACCAGTATTTTCACGACTGCCTTGAGGCAGCGGCTTACAATTACCAGCTTAAAATACACGCCTACGTGCTGATGCCGAATCACGTGCATATTCTTGCAACCCCGTGCAAAACCGACAGTATTTCGAGAACCATTCAATCCATCGGGCGGAACTACGTGCAATATTTCAACGAGTATAGCGGCGGTAGCGGTACGCTATGGGAAGGACGCTACCGGGCAACCGTAATCGACAGCAAGCAATACCTGCTGACCTGCAGCCGCTATATAGAGTTAAATCCGGTGCGCGGTGGCCTGGTTAAAAACCCCGCTGATTTTCGCTGGAGTAGCTACGCCCATAACGCGATGGGTAAAGTTGAACCCATGATCAGCGCACACCAGGAATACCTCAAGCTCGGTAACAACGAAAAACAGCGGGCCAAAGCCTACCGCGCGCTGTTCAGACAGCCGCTCAGCAGCCAAATGGTTGAGACCATAACCGAAACTGCGCTTATGGGATGGGTACTGGGTGATAGCAGGTTTGCACGCAAGATCGAAAAACTCAGCGGTCGACGCGCATTCCAGTTACCCAAGGGCCGTCCCCGGGGCAGCTAAACTGGAACACCCCGATGCATGACGCTGAGGACAGGCGCGGACCCGGCTTAAAGTTTCCCCCGCCACTGCTGGCCATCGGGATTATCGGTATTGGATACCTTGTCCACTGGTTTTCGCCGTTACCGATATCCGCCTGGGACCAGCTTTGGCTGACCGGCATTGCCCTGAT
>CALZHS010000452.1 GCA_945787265.1 uncultured Gammaproteobacteria bacterium
CATATTGAAGATTCCAGCAAGTTGGGTTTTAAGGACGTAACTCCGTACAAGCATGTTGTCAGTCCGGTGGTCAATGCTGACAGCCAGGTCATCGGGCTGCTCGCCATCGCAAGCCAGAACTTCAGTGTCGATTTCTCCAACAGCGACCGCAACCTGCTCGACGTGATGTCTAAGAAGGCTTCCAAGATTGCGCAGTCCCATTTCGATCCACTGACCGGGCTTGAAAACAGCAACAGCTTTGAACTCATTATCAAGGATTTGCTGAGCCAGTCCCGGGGTACCGATGTGAATCATGCCATCGCCAACGTCGATATCGATCGCATGGCGGTGGTGAACGATATCAGCGGGCGCGTTGCGGGCGACCAGTTGATCAAGCAGGTTGGCCAGAAGCTCGCCGGCATGGTGCGCGCGCGCGACGTGGTGGCGCGTATCGGCAGCGACAAGTTTGGCGTGCTGCTGGAAAACTGTGATCTGCCGACAGCGCAGATCGTCATGAAAAAGATTTCCCATGCGGTTTCCTCTATTGACTTCGAATGGGAAGGCAAGTCACACGGAGTCAGCATCAGCATCGGTATCGCGCCGATTACTGCCGAGACGCAGTCGGTGACCAGCCTGATGAACGCAGCCGAAACTGCGCGCAACGTCAGTAAGGAACGTGGCCGTAACACGATTCATGTACTCGACATGGAAGACAGCGGTTTACTGGAGCGTAAGGAGCAAATTCGCTGGGTAGGCCAGATCCAGTCGGCCCTGCGCGATGACCGCTTTGTGCTGTATGCACAATTGATCAAGCCATTGCTGACAAAAGCGGCCAGGCCGCATTACGAAATCCTGGTGCGCATGCAGGATGATGACGGTAGCGTTATCCCACCCGGGAAGTTTCTGCCCGCGGCCGAGAGCTTTTACCTGATGTCGAGCATTGATTACTGGGTGATTGGAAAAGCCTTCAGCGTGTTGGACGAACATATTCGGCAATCGGGGCAGGCCTGCCAGCTCTCGGTCAACCTGTCGGGGCAGTCGTTGAACGATCCGGTGGGCTTCGCTTCCTACATCGGCAACAAGCTCGAGCAACACCAGCTGGACGCGACCGATATCTGCTTTGAAATAACCGAATCGGCGGCGATCGCCAACATCGACGATGCCCGTTTGTTTATTGACCAGGTCGGCGCTTATGGTTGCCAGTTTTCGCTCGACGATTTTGGCACCGGCCTGAGTTCGTTTTCCTACCTTAAAAATCTGAAGGTGAATTACCTGAAAATCGACGGCAGTTTCGTGCGCGATATCGTTACGGATCAGGTCAGCGAAAGCATGGTCGCAGCGATCAACCAGGTCGGGCATGCAATGCAGTTGAAAACCGTTGCCGAATTTGTTGAAAACGATGAGATCAGTCACAAGCTCGCCGAAATTGGCGTCGATTATGGGCAAGGTTACGGTCTCGGCATGCCCGCACCACTGACTGAAATTCTGGCCAGCCTGCCGAGCACGAAGTCAAAGTCGGCGTAGCTAATCGTGTCCGATGCGAACGTAGTCAGTATTGACGAGGGTCTGAGCCCCGGCACGGTGACCAAAAACCGGGTCGGCGCCATGACCCACCTGTTCCCGCGTGGAAACCTGACCGACACCGAGTTACTCGAGGCGTTAAGCGCCGCCGTCGCCGAATGCATCGCCAGCCAGGAGGTCCAGCTTATCATCGACATGGTGAGCGTATCCCTGGTGGACAGCAGGGCGCTGGAGGCACTGTTTGACCTGCGCCAGGAACTCGCCAGGGCCGGTGGCTGGCTCAAAATCACCAATGCCAAGCCGCTGATTCGCGATATCTTCCTCGTTACCGGCCTCGACCAGGTCATCGATATCGTCAATAGCTTTAATATCGACAAGCCCGAGGTGACCAGGCCTGATACCTCGGGCAGCGAGGGCGTTCGCATGGGCGACCTGCTGGTGAACAAGGGCTTGCTGACCAAGGAAAAAGTCGAAGAGGCGATTCAGCTGCAAAAGAAAAGCGGTAAACGCATCGGCCAGATTATCGTCAGCAAGGGCTGGGTCAGCGAAGACGTCTTGCTGACCGCGCTGGGCGAACAGCTCGGGATTCCACACATCGTCATGCGCCAGGGGCTGGTCGACCAGGAAGTATTTACCCGTCTCGATATCGAGGTGTCACAGCGCCTCAAGGTGGTACCGATGTTCCTGGTGCACGGTGAACTTACGCTGGCGACCTCGGATCCGCAGGCCATAGTCAGTTTCAGCGAGATCGAGGAAAAGCTGGGCTGCAAGATCCGCCCGG
>CALZHS010000453.1 GCA_945787265.1 uncultured Gammaproteobacteria bacterium
ACCGAGTTGTAAATCGCATCCCCTGCATTCAACACCCCCGAGTAAACCCGGAAGAAGGTCAGGTTACCGACAAAAGGATCGGTCGCGATCTTGAACGCCAGCGCCGCAAACGGTGCCTTGTCGTCCGCGGGTCGCTCGCCCTCGTACTCGCCTTCGCTGTTAATGCCTTTGATCGGCGGCACATCCAGCGGTGAAGGCATGTAGCGGACAATCGCGTCGAGCATTGCCTGCACGCCCTTGTTCTTGAAAGCCGAACCGCATAATGCCGGTACGATCTCTCCCTTCAGGGTCCTGATCCTCAGGCCACTGTGGATTTCGTCCTCGCTGAGGTTCCCTTCATCGAGGTATTTTTCCATCAATTCATCGTTGGCTTCGGCCGCGGCCTCCAACATTTTTTCCCGCCAGGACTCACATTCCGCGAGCATTTCCGGATCGATTTCCTGTTCCTGGTAGGTCGTGCCCATATCGGACTCATTCCAGATGATCGCCTTCATCTTCACCAGGTCAACCACGCCGCGGAAATTTTCCTCGGCGCCAATATTCAGCTGTATGGGCACCGGGTTGCTGCCGAGCCGATTGCTGATCTGTTCGACCACGCGCAAAAAGTCTGCACCGGCCCGGTCCATCTTGTTGACGAAAACCATGCGCGGCACCTGATAGCGGTTCGCCTGGCGCCACACCGTTTCGGACTGTGGCTCGACGCCGCTAACCGCATCAAATACGGCACAGGCTCCATCCAGAACCCGCAATGAACGCTCCACCTCGATGGTGAAATCAACGTGCCCCGGCGTATCGATAATATTGATACGATGCTGGTCGAACTGCTGGTCCATGCCATTCCAGAAACAGGTCGTCGCGGCGGAAGTAATGGTAATACCTCTTTCCTGCTCCTGTTCCATCCAGTCCATCACGGCAGCGCCGTCGTGCACCTCGCCAATCTTGTACGAGACGCCCGTATAAAACAGTATCCGTTCCGTGGTCGTAGTCTTGCCAGCATCGATGTGGGCGATTATGCCGATGTTTCGATACTGCGTTATCGGTGTCGTGCGTGCCACCGTTCTTTCCTATTCAATGCAGTCGTTAATTACCAGCGGAAGTGCGCAAATGCCTTGTTCGCTTCGGCCATGCGGTGCGTGTCTTCACGCTTCTTAACGGCTGTGCCCTTGTTTTCCGACGCATCGAGTAACTCGCCGGCAAGCTTTTGCGCCATCGTTTTTTCACCGCGCTTCTGCGCAGCTTCGATGAGCCAGCGCATCGCCAGCGTATTGCGTCGAGACGGACGGACTTCGACCGGTACCTGGTAGGTCGCACCACCGACACGCCGTGATTTAACCTCAACCATCGGTCGCACGTTCTCGAGTGCTTTTTCCATCAGTTCCACCGAATCGAGACTGCTTTTATCGGATACGTTGTCGAGCGCGTAATACATGATTTTTTCGGCAGTGGACTTCTTGCCATTGCGCATGATCATGTTGATGAATTTCGCGATCTGCAGATCGTGGAACTTCGGATCTGGAAGAATGACTCTCTTTGGAACTTCTCTACGCCTTGGCATCTGGCTACCTTATGAATTATGACTTGGGGCGCTTGGCGCCATATTTTGAACGACCCTGGCGGCGATCCGGTACACCCTGGGTATCGAGGCTGCCACGCACCACGTGATAGCGCACGCCCGGCAGGTCCTTGACCCGGCCGCCACGCACCAGCACCACCGAGTGCTCCTGCAGGTTATGGCCTTCGCCACCGATGTACGAAGCCACTTCGTAACCTGTTGTCAGACGTACGCGCGCTACCTTCCTCAGAGCAGAGTTCGGTTTTTTCGGCGTCGTGGTATAAACACGGGTACATACCCCACGCTTTTGAGGTGAAGCTTCGAGTGCCGGTACGTTACTCTTGGTCCGCTTGGACTGACGCGGTTTACGTACCAACTGGTTAACTGTTGCCATCGATTCGACTCTCCTGCGAGCAATCTGTTAGAAAACTCCAACCCCGGAGTTTTTGCGGTACCGGAATGTACCGCCATTTTCAGCCGCTGGCGAGCCACTGAAAATGGATTAAAAATACTAATCGTTTCTGCTTTTCCTCCGCCGGACAATTCAGAGCCGATTGTTCAGAGAACCTGCAAAATAGCGGTTTCTCAACGAACAGCAGGCTATACATTACGTATAGCCTGCTGATCTGGGAGGCGGAATTTTAGGGGCGAAACCGCCCCCTGTCAACTGCTTTAAAAATCCCTATTCCGATACCGCGGTCTCTTCCGAGGTGCTCCCTGCGGC
>CALZHS010000454.1 GCA_945787265.1 uncultured Gammaproteobacteria bacterium
ATGATCTCCGAGAATCTGATCAGGTCGCCCTCTAACGTGGCCTGGCCGGTCGAGTACAAATCACCGAAATAAAGTTCGGGATTCAGGATGGTTTTGACCATCGCGCTACGATTTTTGTATTGAACCGTGACAATTGGATTCGTGACAGGCGGCGAAACGGCGACGCCGTCCCAGAGTTTAAGCACAATGGGCGGATTTCCAACCACTTCCATCATTTGCCTGGCAATCCAGCGGTCCAGTTGCGTTACAACAGAACGGGTCACGCGGGTGTTGCGCTTTTCGGACAAGACTGACCCTGGTCTTGCCGAGACAGCTACATCGTCCCTAGGTCCATGTGACTCGTGTTCAGCAATCTCATTTTCAAAATTTGCATTCGCACTCATCGCTTTCACTCACATCTAGAGTTCCACGGACGCTTAGGGTAATAAATTTTTGCGCTTTTTACAAAGCTGATGACCCGGATTCACCGGTTCTAATGCGCACTACATGATCCAGATCAGTAACAAAGATTTTACCATCCCCGATTTTCCCGGTTCTGGCGGCCTCGCTAATCGCCTCGATGACCTGATCGACAAGATCATCGTCGACGGCGACGTCGATTTTAACCTTGGGTATATAGTCAACCACGTATTCCGCGCCACGATACAGCTCGGTGTGACCTTTCTGGCGACCAAAACCCTTGACCTCGTAAACGGTCATTCCATGGATACCGATATCAGACAGGGCGCTGCGCACGTCATCCAGTTTGAACGGCTTGATTACTGCACTGACTACCTTCACTGCGACTCCTGCGATTTGCGCTCGAATACGGCCATCGATTCAACATGTGCCGTTTGCGGAAACATATCCATGATGCCCAGATGTGTCATGCGATATCCCTGCTCACAGATAATAGCAGCATCTCGTACCAGGCTGGAAGGCTGGCAGGATACGTAAACGATGCGCAGTGCGCTGAAACGCCCGATTTCACGGACCATCTCGAGCGCACCGGAACGCGGAGGATCGAGCAGGATCTTGTCGTAATGCGCACGCATCCAGCTTAAATCCGTATCCGGTTGCGTCAAGTCGGCCCTGTGATACTCGGTATTGTCAATATTATTAGCGAGCGCGGATTCGCGCGCGCGCTTTACCATCGCGGCATTAACCTCAATACCGGTAACCCGGGCGCAGCGCTGCGCCATGGGCAGCGTGAAGTTACCCAGCCCACAGAACAAATCGAGCAGCCTGTCAGTGGGCTGTAAATCCATCAAACCAAGCACCCGGGCCACCATTTGCTGGTTGATATCGCTATTAACCTGCACGAAATCGAGCGCGTTGAAAGCAATTTGTATTCTCCCGTCACCCGCCGGATCCAGTATCAGCCCCTGGCTGTTGGGATAGAGGCTGTGTACCGTCTCCGGGCCGCCTGGCTGCAGCTGGATATGGAAGTGCTGCTGTTGTGCAAATTCGATTAATACCTGACGATCACGCTCCGACAGCGGCTGCAGATGGCGAAATACCAGCTGGATGTGGTCCGCATCGGCAGCCACTTCGATTTGCGGTATCTGCGCGCGTGCTTCGAGTTGACCGATCATCCGCGAAATCAGGTCAAGTTTATGGCCTACGCCCGGAATTAATACCTCACATTGATGCATGTCCGCGATAAAGGGTGTATTGCGTTCACGAAATCCAACCAGCACCCGTCCCTTTTTCGCTACATACTTAACCCCCAGGCGGGCTTTTTTGCGATAGCCCCAGTCGGCTGCGCGCAGCGCTGGCAATACCTCGTCGTACTCGATCCCGGCATGGACCATCATGTCGAGCAGCACCTGTTGCTTGAAAGCAACCTGGTCGTCGTTGACAAGATGTTGCAAACTGCAGCCGCCGCAAATCTGGAAAGCCTCACAACGCGGCTCGATACGCCGGGGTGACGCTTCAATGATCTCGAGCGTGGTTGCCTGGTCATAACTGCGGGCACGCTTCACAACCTGGATCTGCACGGTCTCACCCTCGAGGGCACCGAACACGAAGACCGTCTTGCCGTTTACGTGGGCGATGCCCCGCCCCTCGTGCGACATTGACTCGATGGTAACCTGCTGGGGTTCGGGTAGCTTGCCGCGACGTCGACGTCTAGACATCGTGCCAGGCGGCTTCAAAGTCGAGTAAATGCTGATGGGCACTCGATTTCAACTGGTCCCGGACCCGCCGGCATTCGGCCTGGTACTGGGTTTGATCAAGGTTACCGCGGCTACGTTCAAAATTGAGATACACGAGGTAGGTGTTGAGCACAATAATCGCGGATTTCCTTGATCTGGCCCTGCTGGTAAGCGTCCCAGACCTTTGATCCGCTCATTCCCATTTTCCCGGGAAAACCGCACAGGCCGGCAATTTCATCGAGGGGAGCACTGGCGCGCGGTTGGTGGGCCGCAAGTACGTCCATCAGGTCGGTATGGCGCTCGTGGAATCGGCTCAGGTAGTTGTTGTAACGAAAGCTGGTGTCATTTTGACCGGTTTCCCAGTAGTGCGCGGCGTTGATCGGGTAGAGCAGACTGCGGTAGTGAATCACGGGTAAATCGAAGCCACCGCCATTCCACGAAACAAGGCGTGGTGTATAGCGCTCGATGCCGCTGAAGAATCGCTGCAGTAAATCCTGCTCATTCGCGTCGATGTCACCGAGTGACCATACCTTGAAATGCTCGCGGGTACTCAGCACGGCCGATATCGCAACAATGCGATGCAGGTGGTGTCGCAGGAATTCGGTGCCGGCCTGCTGGCGTCGCATCTGAAATACGGCCCTGGCCACGTCATCATCGGACAACCCGTGCAGATCATAGATCCGGCGACAGCCGTCAATGTCGGGAATGGTTTCAATGTCAAACACTAGAACATTCATATTCAAGCCTGTATCAGGAATTGCTGAAAACCCCGGTGGTCAGGTATCGATCGCCCCGATCGCAGATGATGGTAACGATATGGGCATCGGACAATTCCTGCGCCACGCGCAAGCTGGCGCAGATGTTACCACCGGCGGATATACCGCAAAACAGCCCTTCCCTGGCGGCCAACTGGCGGGTAAAGTCCTCGGCTTCCTCGCGCGACACGTCAATAATTCGATCGACCGCCTCGGGCTGGAAAATGCGCGGCACATATTCTGCGGGCCAACGCCTGATGCCGGGAATGGAAGACCCTTCCCCGGGCTGCACGCCGATTATCTCGATCCTGGGGTTGACCTCGCGGAAATAGCGCGAACATCCCATAATTGTCCCCGTGGTTCCCATCGCGCTGACAAAGTGGGTGATCCCGTGCTCGGTCTGCTCCCAAATCTCCGGGGCGGTAGTCTCGTAATGCGCAAGCGGATTATCCGGGTTAGCGAACTGGTCGAGCATTTTTGCGTTACCCTGCGCATTCATATCTTCGGCGATATCACGCGCCTTGATCATACCCTCTTCCCGGGTAACAAGGATAATTTCAGCACCAAAGGCGCGCATCGTGGTGAGTCGCTCGTGGCTCATGTTATCAGGCATGATCAGGGTCATGCGGTAACCTCGCATCGCCGCGACCATCGCGAGCGCGATCCCGGTATTGCCACTGGTTGCCTCGACCAGTCTATCACCCGGGCTAATTTCACCCCGCATCTCGGCATGCCGGATCATGCTAAACGCCGGTCGATCCTTGACCGAACCGGCAGGATTGTTTCCCTCCAGTTTTACCGAAATCCGGTTACCCCTGCC
>CALZHS010000455.1 GCA_945787265.1 uncultured Gammaproteobacteria bacterium
TTAGCGCGCGTATTTTCAGGTCGATGCAGGCTGCTATCAGGCAACCCTTGGCGTAGTAACTAACGATTGCGTTAGCCGCGTTTTCATCCTGTTTATAAAACTTGGTCCAGGCGTTGAAACTCGATTCCGCGGCGGATTGTCGCATGCGACCGCGTCCACGCTGCACCCGGGTCATGGTCTGCGCGAGCAGCTCGAGGTAGCTTTCCGCCTCGATCAGGCCGCAACGCAGCAGTGCCAGGTCGTCGTAATAAGACGTGATTCCCTCGAAGGCCCACAGTAAATCGGTGTAAACCTCGGCCTGCAAATCGTAGGGTTGATATACCGCGGGCTTGATCCGCTTGACGTTCCAGGTATGAAAATACTCGTGACTGCAAAGCCCGAGAAAATCGCGGTAATCGTCGTCTACCTTCGCTTGCCCGGGCTTTGGCAGGCTGCTGCGGCTCGCGACCAGGCTGGTGCTGGCACGATGCTCGAGCCCACCATACCCTTCCCCGACAACCATCACCTGGAACTGGTAGTAATCCATCGGTGCCGGCTCGCCGAAAAAGCGGATATGATGTTCGCAGATGGTTTTCAAATCGGCCGCGAGGCGCGCCTCGTCACATTCAAAGCGACCGGTCAGAATAATATCGTGCGGCACTCCGCAGGCATCGAAGGAAACGCGCCTGAAGGTGCCCATCTCGACCGGGTGGTCGATCAGGTCATCGTAATCAAGCGCCTCGTATAAACCGAATTCGTAAGGCTTGGCCTGTTTACGCCGGAGCGAGGTCGCAAGTTGCCAGGCTTCGCAATACTTTGCGCCCGGCTTCTCGATTAACACCTCGCAGGGCCGATCGCCCTGGCCTGCCACCTCGAGAAACACGCTGCTGCCATTGTAGTAGCCGTGGCTGTGATCGAGATGCGCCGCACGCACCGACAGGTCTTTCGCGTACACCTTGTACTCGATCGTCACGGCTCCCTGCGCGGCAGCGACTCGCCAGTTGGACTTGTCGATCTGCTCGATCGCGAGTTCACCGTCAGCACTTGAAGCCTGCAGGTCAAGCAGGTTGCGCGCAAAATCGCGAATCATGTAGCTGCCCGGAATCCAGTTGGGCAGGCGCAACTGTTGTCCCGCCGGATCAGGCGTATCGATCTGAATCGACACATCAAAGTAGTGGCTGCCAGGTTTATGACTGGTAATCTGGTAACGAATCATCTGGAAAAACTGTTAATCATGCGTGGCCGAAGTGTATCATTGGCGGCTTTGACGCCAAATCTAATTAGCTGGAGTGATGAACAATTCCCTCGAACACCTGAACCGAAGTTCGACACCGGCCGCGGCGCTGAATGAGCCCGCCCCCGATGACAAGCAGCTGCGGCTCATCCTTAAGACAGCGTTGACCGCCCCCGATCACGGACGCCTGCATCCCTATCGCTTCATCAGCATTCGCGGCGACGCGCGCCACAAGCTGTCCGAGATTTTTGGTCGTGCAACGCTTATGCGCAATCCTGACGTCGAGCCCAGCTATCTGAAAAAACAGAAGGACAAGCCATTGCGTTCGCCGTTGATTGTGGTCGTCGTCGCGCAGTTGATCGAAAGCCCCAAGATTCCGGAGATCGAGCAAATGCTGTCCGCGGGGGCAGCCGCGCACAACGTGCTTTTGGCCTCTAACGCGCTCGGCTTCGGGTCGATCTGGTTGACCGGCGACAATGCCTACGATCCCTATGTCTGCGACGAACTCGGGCTCCAGGAAAACGAACGCATCATCGCCTTTATCTATATCGGCACGCCGTCAATCGAGATCCCTCCGCGGCCTATCCCCGAAGTGTCGACCCACCACAGCAAGTGGGAATAACCCCCAGTTTCGATCATCCCTGTTTCGGTCATCCCTGCTAAAGCCGGGATCTTGAAATAATGGCGCATCAAGAGATCCCGATACGTCGGACCGCCGCTTGCGCGAGGATGACCTAGACGGTTTCAGAGTTCGATACGCTCCTCTTCATCGGGGTGCCCGTAAGCGCACAGGAAGCCACCGACATATTCGATTGCGGGATCGAAGGGATCGCCCACCCCCACTTTAGCTTCAACCTCGGCACGATAATCCTCGGCACTGTCTTTGGGCCGGTAACCCAGGTGCGCTACCTTGTGATTGGAGAAGAAAACCTCCCGGTTATCGGAGATACCGTAGACGACCGTGTGACCGATGCGTTCTGACACCAGGCAACGTTCCACCAGTTGATTCAAATCGTCAAAACTGAGCCAGGTTGCCAGGTGCCGCCGATCGGC
>CALZHS010000456.1:0-2254 GCA_945787265.1 uncultured Gammaproteobacteria bacterium
GTTGGGAGCGCCTTTTGCAGACTTGAATCGGGGATAGCCATGACGAATATCGGGATGTGAGGTGCGGATTTGGAATTGAGATGACAGATTATTGTCAGGTGGTTTGGGGGACAGGGCGCTGGACGGGCACTTCGCGGATTGGCCAGTGCACGATTGCGGCAAAGATTCCGAGCGCTACCCCAAGCCACCAAACCACGTCGTATGAACCGGTCGCATCATAAAGCACGCCACCCATCCAGACCCCAAGGAAGGATCCTACCTGGTGCGAAAAGAAAACGATTCCGCCGAGCATTCCCAGGTAACGGGTACCAAACATGACCGCGACCAGAGCGTTGGTAGGAGCCACAGTAGACAACCATAACAAACCGATCACGACGGCAAACACGACCACGGTAACCGGGGTTGCAGGCGTCAGTAAAAACACGGTAAACGCAATTGAACGCGCGATATAAATCAGGCTCAGCAGGATCGGTTTCGAATAATGCTGCCCGATAACCCCCGACGCCAGCGAACCGATGATGTTGAAGAACCCGATCATACTGATGGCAACCACCGCCCAGCGCGACGCGATCCCGAGGTCACTGATATAGGCCGGGAAATGTGCCGTAATGAACGCGACCTGGAAACCGCAAACGAAAAATCCGGACGTCAACAGCAGGTATCCGCGGGTGGCGAAGGCTTCGCGCAAGGCAGACCTGGCGGTCTGTTCGAACTCGGCCGCGGCAAACCTGGAGCTACTCGAATTACCGCGTAACGGGATCGCCAGTAACGGAATCAGCAACATTACAATAGCAATCGCAACCAGGCTGTCAGACCAGCCCAGCGCGTCGATCAATCCCTGCGAAATCGGTGCAAACACGAACATGCCGGCCGAGCCCGAGGCGGTGCCCAGACCGAATGCAAACGAACGTTTTTCCGGGCTGACCAGGCGCGCGATCGATGCCAGCACAACTCCGAAGGAACAGGCAGCAACGCCCAAACCAATGAGAACTCCGCCGCCAATGTGCAGCCACACTGGGCTCGGAGCAATCGCCATTACCACGAGGCCTGAAAAATAGAGCACCGCACCGATCGCGAGAACCCGCCAGGCGCCAAACTTGTCGGCAATCACGCCAAACAGGGGTTGTCCCATACCCCAGAACAAATTCTGCAAGGCCATTGCCAGGCCGAACGTGCTGCGATCCCAGCCGGTATCCTGCAAGACCGGCAGCTGGAAAAAACCCATTGCAGAACGCGGACCAAACGCCAGTAAAGCAATCAAACAGGCGCAGGCTAGCGCGATAACAGGGACTTTATGCCGAACTAATGGTTCAGTGCTCATTCAGATTAATCAGGTTAGTGTAGTCTTCTGCTCCAGTTTACAATATTAGCCTGTCTATTTGACCAGCTTTGGTATGCAACAGCAGGAGCAGGATTTGAAAATCAAGATATTCACCACCGGCGGCACTTTTGACAAGATCTACTTCGATGCCAAAAGCGAGTTTCATATTGGTGATCCGATCATCGGAGAGTTGCTCGAGGAAGCCAATGTCAGTTTTGATTACGACATTACCTCGCTATTTAAAAAAGACAGTCTCGATATTAACGATGCCGATCGAGAATTGATCTGCAATGAGGTCAGCAACGTAGAAGAGGGTAGAGTTTTGATAACCCATGGCACCGACACGATGGTAGAAACTGCCAGGGCCCTGTTGGGGATCAGGGATAAAACCATTGTATTGCTCGGTGCCATGCAACCTGCACGTATGCGGCTCAGCGACGCAAGCTTTAACCTTGGTTTTGCCAGTGCCGCCGTTCAATTATTGCCAGCGGGCGTGCATCTGGTCATGAATGGCCAGGTATTTGACCCGCGCAGGGTATCCAAAAATCGCAGCCGGAATCGCTTTGAGCCAACTCATTCCTAGAATAACAACCACACACCAGGGTTATACTGCATATGCTTTACAGTTTCGGTTTCTGGATCCAACATGAAAGCTAGGACTTCGGCCAAGTTTATACTGCCCCTGCTGGTACTGCTGCTGGCCTGCGGCCTGTACTATTCTCTGGTATCCAGCAAGACCGAGCGCGAAAGGCCCGCACTAACCGAGAAAGTCTGGCAGATCGACGCAATCACGGCCCGACAACAATCGCTCTCGCCCAGCGTTACACTATACGGTCGCATCGAGTCACCCGAACAATTAAAAGCCGCGGCACCCGGTGGTGGTATTGTTGAGAGCGTTTCGGTGCGCAATGGCGCTCGCGTCAGCAAGGGGCA
>CALZHS010000456.1:2280-3179 GCA_945787265.1 uncultured Gammaproteobacteria bacterium
TTAAAAGCCGCGGCACCCGGTGGCGGTATTGTTGAGAGCGTTTCGGTGCGCAATGGCGCTCGCGTCAGCAAGGGGCAAATACTGTTGCGCATGGATCGTCGCGATTTCGAGGCCTCCCTGCTTCAGGCCGAGGCGGATCTGCGCGATATCGATAATCAGATTGCGGAGCTCAAAATTCGCAACCAGTCCAACCGGTTGTCTCTGGCCACCGAACGCGAACTGCTAGCGCTGGCAGATGACGAGGTCGAACGCCTGGTCAAGTTGAAAGCACAGAACCTGAGCGCAGACACCGCGCTGAACAGCGCTCGCAGCGAACTGGGCCGACGCAAGCTTGAAGTAACGGCGCGCGAGCTCGAGGTCGAGAGTTACCCGGCGAAACTTCAGATCCTGATGGCACGGCGAGATCGTGGCCAGGCAGAACTGGACCAGGCCCGCCTGGCAATGACTCGCTCCGAAATACAGGCACCGTTCGATGCAATCATCAGCGATGTCGCCGTGTCTGTCGGGGATCGCGTCTCCCTGGGCCAGGTCCTGATTACACTCTTCCCGGTCGATAATCTCGAAATCCGGGCGCACCTGCCGATCAACTACGTTAAATCAGTACAACGCGCGTTTGCCGAAGGGCAGCAGCTGGAAGCGAGCGTATTTAAGCGGGCTAATCTTGGTCAATTCCCACTGGTTCGCCTGGCCGGTGAGGCCGAGGCCACCGGTATCGATGCCTACTTTACGATCACTGCCAATGCGGAACAACTGCGTCCCGGTGAGCTGCTGCAGCTGAGCCTGCAACTGCCTGCCGAAGAGGCGGTGTTCGCGGTCCCCTACCAGGCCATTTATGGAAATTCACGAATATACCGCGTTGTTGAGCAACGACTGGAGGCTCTCGACGTGGTTTCGGTCGG
>CALZHS010000457.1 GCA_945787265.1 uncultured Gammaproteobacteria bacterium
ACCGCGGTTACCCTGGCCCTTGCCCTGGCTTTCGAGCCGGCTGAAAAAGATGTTATGCGACGCCCGCCTCGTGATGCCGGCCAGCCAATGCTGACGCCCTATCTCATTTGGCGTGTATGCTTCGTCTCGGTCATCCTGATGTGTGGAACATTTGGCCTCTTTCTATGGGAAATCGGTCAGGGCAGCAGTATCGAGATCGCCCGAACGGTCGCAGTCAATGCGCTGGTCATGGGCGAAATATTTTATCTTTTCAATGCCCGCTATATCACCGCCTCGATATTCAACTGGGAAGGATTCACAGGCAACCGTTACGCGTTAATTGCGATTGTGATACTGATGATCTTCCAGATGGGGTTTACCTACCTTGTACCCATGCAGGTTTTATTCGGGACAGCCGCAATCGACCATCATATGTGGTTACGCATCGTACTGGTTGCTTCCTCGGTATTGTTTTTGGTCGAATTGGAAAAGCGCATTGTGCGCTATAGATTAAAGAGATGATCAAATTAGCGTAACCCGGGAGTTGAACTCAATGATTTTTCTCGTTTCGAACAGAGGACGAAAACATGCAGAGATTTAAAGATCTTCTTTTTGTTGTAACCGCCGACGGTTCATCTGAAATCGCATATCAACGTGCCGTGGAACTGGCAGACCAGAACCAGGCGCGTTTGACTGTTGTCGAGGTGATCGATGAAGTCCCCCGGCGCAGCTGGACACCCAAAAATCTGCAATTAAAAATTATCGCTGATCGTCAAGTCAATAGGGTCTCGAGAAACTCGTTGCCGGCAGCAGCAAAAAAATAGAAATACAGATTAAAGTGCTCGTGGGCATCCGGTTCATCGAAATAACGCGGGAGGTGCTTCGGGAAGGACACGACCTGGTGATCAAAATGGCCCGCGGAGACGATCGGCTCGACCAGGTGTTTGGCAGTGATGACATGCATTTGCTGCGAAAATGCCCGTGCCCGGTTTTGCTGATCAAGCCTCAAGCACACAAAGCGTTTCGACGAATATTGGCTAGCGTGGACGTGGGCGACGAGTATGCACCCAAGGAGCTGGAATCCAGGCATTTGCTGAATATGAAGATTCTCGAGATAGCCACTTCGCTGGCATTGTCAGAGTCCGCCGAGCTGCATGTCGCACATGCCTGGAGGGCGATTGGCGAAAGTATGATGCAGGGCAGGTTTGTAAATGCTACGAAAAGCGAAGTGGTGGAATACGTTGATGCGGTCAGGCAGCAGCGAAAGCGTGAATTGGATCTGTTAATGGGAGAGGTCGCCGCTAAATTGGGGCAGGAAACTATGCAATACCTCAAGCCTCAAACGCAGTTATTGAAGGGTTATGCGAGTGAGGAAATCCCTGATTTCGCGGACAAGATCAAGGCCGATCTCGTGGTAATGGGTACCGTGGGACGCACGGGGATATCCGGATTTTTTATCGGCAATACAGCTGAAACCATCCTCAATCGTATCAAATGTTCTGTTCTTGCGATCAAACCCCAGGGGTTTGAAACACCGATTCGCCTGGAGGACTAGGTGCGGATATCACAATGCCGTGACAAGGCCCATGGCTTCATAACCTGTAGTATTATTCGACTGTCCAGAGAGCAGGTTTGCCACTTTGAAACAGGCGCAGCGAAGCCCCGGCATGAGCCCGCAACTCGATGGCTATAAATATTAATAGCTGCCACAGTCAGGTCCCCACATTGTTGCGCTGGAGGCTGATCAGCAGCTTGCATTCCGACGGCAAAATTACACTGGCTAAATCAGTGACTCACGATGAACGCGAGACAGGTATCGACTATGAACCAGGAGATTGAAACTGATTATTCTTCAAGTTCAGCGGTAATTTGCTATTACCGGCTTGACGGTAATGGCGGTGGCAAACAGCGGGATGGTTATCCTGACATGCAGGTCGACGAGGGTGGCTTCGACTGGTTACATCTGCGTAGCGACGATCCCGCTGCCGTGGATTATATGAGAGGCATGAATCTCAATTCTAAGTTGATCGAGGCACTGAGCGCCATCGAGACGCGGCCGCGTATGCAATTACTCGAGGGTGGCGTGCTGATCAACCTGCGTGGCGTCAATACCAATCCGGGGGCCGACCCGGAAGACATGGTTGCCATTCGGGTCTGGTTCAACGATCGGGTTATCTTAACCGGGCGTAGAAGAGAGCGTAAACTGCTTTCGATTGATGATCTTCGCCGGCGAATCGAGGATGGCACGGGACCGAAGCATCCAGGCCAGTTTGTCGCCATGCTGGTAGAAAAACTGGCCAATCGAATCAACGATGTTGTCGACATGATCGACGACGAGCTGACCAGCGTTGAGACCGAACTGGATGAAAGAAAGGATAGTGTGCGGCAGATTCAGCAACGCTTGTCGGACATTCGCAAACAGACCGCGATGATAAGACGTTACCTGGCACCACAGCGCGAGGCACTCGCCGAGCTTTATCGCACCGCGAAGCATTTAAGCGAGGACGATTGCTACAGCATCAGATATCAAACTGACCGTATTACCCATTATGTCGAAGACCTCGATCTCGCGCGCGAACGCGCCCTGGTGCTGCACGGGGAACTGCAGAACAGGATCGCGGAGCAACAGAATTCGCGCACCTACCTGCTAACGATCATTGCCACCGTTTTTCTTCCCTTGTCGTTCCTGACTGGTGTGTTCGGTATGAATGTGGCCGGATTGCCGGGAATCGAAAATCCCGAAGCGTTCCACCTGTTGTCGCTAGGCATGCTGGTGCTGGCCATAATTCTGATCGGATATATGTGGTTTAAAAAATGGTTGTAAGCTGATGGCACTCACAAATCATCCCGCACCTGCGTAGTTCGCCACTTTCAAACAATTCTTAAAGCTCGAGTCAACTGGCGGGATAATCCTGTTTGTCACCGCCGTGCTT
>CALZHS010000458.1 GCA_945787265.1 uncultured Gammaproteobacteria bacterium
TTGAACCAGGGGCCGGTAGTGGGTTCGGGCGGCACTTCCATCGTGGTAGCACTCGACGTGGGCGATTCCGGCAACGCTGCCAGCGCCGAGCGTGATATCAGCCCCGCGCCCACGGCCGTGGCGACGCCGACGCCCTTTAAAAAATTTCTTCTGTCTGTCATGTTCGTGATCCCCTAATGATCTGCGGCGGCGCCGGAAGACGGCATGGAAACCGCTTCGGACATCATCATGCCGGGTGAAGAACCCGTCAGCGCGAGCTGCAGGCGGGTCTCGGCGATCCAGAAATCGCGCGCGGCGCGGATCGCGTTGGCTTCGAGTTCGGCGCTGGCGCGCACATCCTCCAGCAAGTCGAAAACGCTGATCAGCATGCCGTTGTAATGCAGCAATTTCTCAGCGCTGACCCGCTGCCTCAGGGGCAGCAGCACCTTTTCATAGTGCCTCGCGATATCCCAGTAACTGCGATAAGTCAACAAGGCCTCGCGCGCCTGCGAAGCCGCCGCAATGGCGACCGACTGCGCTTGCGCCTGGGCCTGTTCGAACAGGAACCTGGCCTTGTCGTTGGCGATGCCGCCGGCATCGAAGATCGGAATACTGAACTCGAGCTCGAAACCGCGCTCCGTGCTTTCGTCACCTTTCTCGATGAAGGGGCCGAGCTCGATCGACGACAAAAACGGGTTTCTACGCGTCAAATCGTAATTGCTCGCCATAGCTTCGATGTTGGCATTGGCGACCTGCACGTCGATACGTCTTTCAATCGCCTCGCCCTCCACGGAATCGAAATCGGGCAGCGCCCCGGGCAACGGCGGCAGCCGTTCGGAGAGCGTCAAGTGGCGAGCGGCATCACCCCATAATCCGAGCTGTCGAATCAGTGACTCGCGGGTGGCGGACTCCGCCAGCCGCTGGCGGGTCAGCGCGGAGCGCATTTCGCCGAGGAAGATTTCCGACTCGGCCGACTCGGATACGCCACTGTGACCCAGAGCGGTCATCTGCCGGGTCATGTCGTTCGCGGTCGCGGCGGTTTCCAACGATCGCTCGACCAGGCGGGTCAGTTGCTGTTCGGCGACCGCCATGATCCAGGCCATGCGCGTATCGGCCACGTGCTTGATCACCGCGCCCGCCGCATCGAAACGCGCCGCTTCGAGCTGGCGCAGGGTCACCTCGCGGCGCAACGGCATTAGCAAAAGGCCGCCGATGTCGAACAGCAGGGAGGAGGAGTATTCGCCCTCGGTCGTTCGCTCGTAAGTGAAACCGGGATTACGAATACGCCCGGCTTGAGCGTAGTCGGCTTCGGCGATACCGACGCGCAACAGGTTGGAGCGCGCTTGCGGATTCAGCCGCATCGACAGCAATTCGGCGTTCTCACCATCCAGCGGCGATTTCAAAATGGCCGCTACCTCGTCGGGCGTCAGTTCATTTTCCGGTTGCAGCCTGGTAGCGGGATTATCGCTGCCGACACTGGCGTCAACCAGTTCCTGCACCGGGGAGATTCCACGGTCGTCGGGCACGCTGGTGCAAGCTGTCAGCGTGATCAGCATGCCCAGCAAACCGATTTTGGTCAGGTTCGAATTCAAAATCATGATTCCTCCTGTGCCAGGCAATCACCCACTACCTGGCGGATTCCGGATTCGAGTTCGGCGGCAGTCAGCAGTTGCAGGGTTTGCCTGGTGCTCGCCTGCTCGACGTGCAGCCAGAGCACGGTTCGCTGCCGGTAGCGTGGTTCGGTTTTGGCCGGGTAATTCATCGCTGTGGCCCTGTCCTTGAAACGTGCAGCATTCTGCTGCTGACCAAACACGCCTAGCGAGATCGCATGCTGCTTGCCTGGCTCGTTAAGCAACCAGTAATCCTCGATTCCCCTGGCCTGCAGATCGCGGACGGTGGCCAGTGCGGCTTCACGCGTCGGGTGGCCATCGATATAAACCATGGTGCCGACATACTGCCTTTCGCTGGCGGATTTGAGCCGCGTCGCCCCACCCCGGTCCCGGTAACGTTGACCCACTGCTTGAGCCTGGTCCTGCTGCGCGAACGGGCCAACCCTGTAGCAAAGACGACCGGCAGCCGCCACCATTTGCGGGTTGTTTGCCGGCCGGATACGGGTAATCTCGAATCCGCCCGGCCCGTTGACCACGTCGAAGTCGACCGGCATATCGCGTTGCAGCCCGGCCAGGAACTGCGCATCCCTGACCTTGAACAGCATCGTCATGCCCGGCATGCCGAACTTGTCGATGGGGCCGTGCTCGATCTTGACCTTGC
>CALZHS010000459.1 GCA_945787265.1 uncultured Gammaproteobacteria bacterium
CATCAGGGTCGGCCTGTGTTCAGCCTTTTGCGAGGTTTGGGTCTCGGTGAAACTGGTATTCAGAAACTGGCGCGCGGGTGCAGCGACCAGTCGAAAAGGATGCTCGTCGTCGCTATCATTAGCCACCGGCATGTGATCCGGTAGTTCGGGCATCTGCTCGTAGTCAGGACCTATCCGGCTCCAGTCCGGTTTGAAATGAAAGCGTCGATCAGGAGTCTCGAAACCGTCCAGAAAATTACCGGTTTCAAATTCGGGAGCGCAGTCAATCCAGTGATCCCGGTACAGTGTCTGCTCGTCGGGAAGCCCGCTGAGCCTGAGACTCTCATCGATCAGCTCACGTGCCTCCTTGTGAAAGCCGGCGTGTTCGAAACCCAGTCGCTGCGCCAGCTGACCCAGTACCCAGTGATTGCTGCGACACTCGGCAAACGGTTTTACCAGTCCGCGCGTGACCTGCAGGTGCGTATGCCCACCGGCCTGGTAAAAGTCATCGTGTTCGAGGAACATCGTTGCCGGCAGCACAATATCCGCCATGGCGGCCGTCTCGGTCATGAATTGCTCGTGCACGCAGGTAAACAGGTCATCGCGCGCAAATCCCTCGATAACCTTGCGGGTCTCGGGCGCGACGACGACCGGATTGGTATTTTGCACCAACAGCGCAGTCACCGGCGGACCTCCCTGCAAATCCCGCGGATTTCCACACAGCACGTCGCCGATGCGCGACTGATCGAGAACCCGGGTAGCGGCGTCGAGAACATCCAGCCCCTTGATGGTCGACTGGTCGATCGCGTAAAGGCCGCCATTGGCATACAGCGCACCGCCACCCGGGTAGCGCCAGGCCCCGGTCAGGGCGGGTAAACAGCTTGCCGCGTGCATGTTTGCGGCCCCGTTGCGCGAGCGCGTAAAGCCGTAGCCGAGACGCAGGAAACTGCGTTCGGTGCGGCCATAAAGTCGCGCGAATTCGATGATTTCATCCACATCGAGGCCGGTAATCGCAGCCGCCCAGTCGGGCGATCTCGATTGCAGGTGATTCTCGAGCTCCTGCGGCACATCGCAAAATTGTTCCAGGTACTCCCGATCGACCAGGTTATCGGCAAAAAGCTGGTGCATGACTGCACAGGCCAGCGCACCATCGGTACCGGGTTTCAGCATCAGGTGCTGGTCGGCTTTTTTTGCGGTTGCGGTGTGATAAGGATCGACAACCACCAGCCTGGCATTGCGCTCGCGGCGCGCTTTGGCAACGTGATGCATGACGTTGACCTGGGTATAGACAGGATTACCGCCCCACATCACGATCAGGTCGCTCTGCGCCATGGCTCGCGGATCGGAGCCGCGTTTAACACCGGTACCGGCGAGCCATCCGGCATCGGCGAGGGTGATGCAAAAAGTCGAATGTTGGCGCGATGTTTTCAGCAGGTTACGAAACAGTTCGATACTGTCGCGCTGGATCAGGCCCATGGTGCCGGCATAGTGATAGGGCCACAGCGTTTCGTTGCCGTGTTTTTGCATGGCGCGGGCGAAGGCCTCGGCAACCTCGTCGAGCGCCTGCTCCCAATCGATCACCTCGAAGGCCGAGCGGCCCTCGCCCCTGGCGCCGCGGCGACGCAGCGGCTGACCGATTCGCGCTGGATGATGAATACGCTCGGCATAGCGGGCTACCTTGGCGCAAACGACACCGGCGGTATAGGTATTGTCCCTGGCGCCAGCGACCCGACCGATAGTGCTGGCATCGAGCAGCTCGACCTCGAGTGCGCAGGTGCTGGGGCAGTCGTGGGGGCAGGTGGAATGGGCCCTCTGCGGATAGTTTACGGCCTTCATGCGGCCCATTTTGCAAGATTGCCCTAAACAGCGCCAGCATCAGTGTTCGATCACTATAAGAATGCTGATCGGCCACTAGTCAATGTGCTTTTTTAATTTGTCTGACTAATGCTAGAATCGCCCTCCTTTGTGAACCAATAACCGGGGACCCCGATGAGCGGCAAAGACAATCGACACTTTAAAACACGCGAAGTACGTGCCGGGGTCCGGCCAGACCCGGTCACGGGCGCTATCCTGACGCCTATCTACCAGACCACGACCTACGTCCAGGAATCCGTCGATCAATACCTCGAAAAAGGCTATTCCTACAGCCGCTCCGGTAATCCTACCGTGGCAGCACTGGAAGCTAAAATTACCGCGCTCGAGGGTGGCGTTGGCAGTCTCTGTTTCGCGACCGGAATGGCCGCCACCAGCTGCACCATCATCGGCATGGTC
>CALZHS010000460.1 GCA_945787265.1 uncultured Gammaproteobacteria bacterium
TTGGTTTTACCATGAGCCTTTTTATCGGTTCTTTAGCGTTTCAGGAAGGCGGCGTTGGCTATATCCGCGCAGACAGACTGGGTATCATTCTTGGATCGTTGGCATCTGGACTGGTTGGATATCTCATTCTACGCCGATCGTTACCCAAAAATAACGAGCATCAACAGACCTGACTGCCTCCCGTAAAACTGTTATCGGGAATTATTGCAGCGCCGCTTAAAAGCCAGGCTGGAAAACAGCAGGCCGATTATAAAACCAACGGCCAGCAGTATCGCGATCAACAGCGCCCGCGGGATCGAAAAATTCCATAGGAAAACCTGTATCTCGACCAATGCGATATTCTGAATTGCAAATATCACTACCAGGATAATAAGCGCCAGGCTGGTAATCGATTTTATACTTTCCATTGGCAGGGTGCCTTTTCTGCGTTTCCTTTTTATAGACGGCCGCTCGATTCATTACGTCACATTTGTTTGTCTGTGTGACCTGAATGCTCGGCGCTTTCTGGTTGTTGTTGCTGACGGCATATGTACTGCTGGTGTCTGGCTCGTCGGCAGGCGTAGGCGTCTAAATCATCTGACTGGCTTGCCCGGATCAGGAGGAGCGAATATTAATATGTAAGTGAGACACCACGTCACTTTATTCTGACATTGTGTGACTTATACAGCCGGTGATTCGTCTTAATAGTTAACAAGCTTGTTTGCAGGATGCTGCTCGGTGACACGGTAGTGAAATCATGAGAAATGCCAGTAAGGCAAACATGAAATACATCGGAATTGACTTGTGCCCGTGATTGCTCATCGTATAGCCATATAATAAGGCGTGATCGCGATAGCCTGGGCGAGTTAAGTAATCACCGCGACCGATACGCTAATCGCCACTGAACTGCAGAGTATTGTTTATGCAACAGACGATTATCATTACCGGGATGTTGCTTGGCGGACTAGGCATGTTCCTGCTGGCGGTAACCATGATTACCGACGGTTTAAAAGCGACTGCCGGTCCTGCATTGCGTGAACTGCTGGCAAACTGGACCCGATCGCCGCTGCACGGGATTTTTTCCGGGGTTGCGATTACCGCCATTGTGCAGTCCTCGAGTGCGGTTACGGTTGCCACTATCGGTTTTGTCAACGCCGGTATTATCAACATGCGCCAGGCGCTCGGCATCGTTTACGGATCCAATATCGGCACCACCATGACCGGCTGGCTGGTGGCTATTATCGGTTTCAAGATTAATGTCGACGCGTTTGCCCTGCCGCTGATCGGTCTCGGCATGATCCTGAAACTGACCGGTGGCGAGAACAAGCGCGCCTCGATAGGTCTGGCCCTGGTCGGATTCGGCCTGTTCTTTATCGGTATCGATGTCCTCAGGGATGCCTTCGGCGGCCTGGTCGAAACCATCGACCTGGCCAAGTTTACGGTCGAAGGTTTTACCGGCGTTTTGATGTACCTGGGAATCGGTTTTCTGATGACCCTGCTGACCCAGTCTTCGAGCGCCGCTATCGCCATCACGCTGACTGCCGCGACCGGGGGCGTAGTCGGTATCAATGCGGCGGCGGCGATGGTGATCGGCGCCAACGTGGGCACCACGTCGACCGCGGCGCTTGCGGTGATCGGCGCCACGCCAAACGCGAAGCGCGTCGCAACCGCCCATATCATCTTCAACGTGGGCACCGGGGTGGTGGCGCTTTTGATATTGCCAATACTATTCCTGATCGTGAAGCACGCCGGCGAACTGCTGGGTCTGGAGGATATTCCAGCTGTCACCCTGGCGCTTTTCCACACCACTTTTAACCTTCTTGGTGTGTTGCTGATTTTTCCGCTGAACAGCCGACTGGCCGATTTCCTCGAAAAACAGTTTGTTACCCAGGAAGAAACGGAAGGACAGCCAAGATACCTCGACAAGATAGTAGCGGTATCGCCGCCGCTCGCGGTGAATGCGCTGGCGCTGGAACTATTCCGCGTCACGGCGGTCGTCAGGCGCATGGGGCTGGAAGCTTTGAACGACAAAAAAAAATCGAACCAGCGCATTTCCAGTGATGAGATGGTGGTACACAAACTCTCCAACTCGATGGCGGAATTCGTTACCCAGCTGGAAAAGCAAATGCTGAGCCAGGAAGTTTCCGAAGAGCTTGCCCTGATTCTACGCGCCCAGCAGCATCTGCTGGCCAGTGCTGATCAGGCATCGCTATTCGCACGGCTGCAGGCTGACATTACCGCCGTGGAAGATGAACAATTGTTGGCC
>CALZHS010000461.1 GCA_945787265.1 uncultured Gammaproteobacteria bacterium
CCAGTTGGCAACCCAGTGATTATCATAGTTGGGCTGGTGTCTGACCACACCCATGAGTTCATTGACAAACTGATCGATGAAATCGCCATGCGCCACCAGGGCAATGGATTCGTCGCTCTGATCCAGCCGCTGCCTGATATCGTCTACCACCTTTTGCATACGCGTGATAAAGGCCAACTCGTCTTCGACCGGTCGACTCCACCAACCCGCGTCATTAAAATCTTGCGGCAGCTTCAGACCCGGAAAACGTTGCACGAAATAATCCCGGCCCGGTCCGGGCAAGCCCTGCAGGTTACCATCGTCATCAACATCGTAAATGCCGTGTTTTTCAAAAATATCGGGACGAGCCTGCAACTCAAGATCACAGGCTGCGGCAATGTACTCGGCGGTAAGAATCGAACGCGTCATCAGGCTGCAATAAACGTGCGTCAATCCAAAATGAAATTCATTTGCCTGCTGAAAAGGATGCTGCCGCGGTTCCGCCTGCGGGTGAGCCAGGTGCTCGGCAAGCGTCTGCGCCTGGCGGTGATTGCCCGACTGTGCGTGCCGGATCAGGTAAAGCCTCGCCATCTCTAGCGCTTGATACCCAGGCGTTCGGCCGCCTGCTGCGGCGTCGCCGGTTCACGGCCAAGTTCGCGGATGATACGCAGCGCGCGCTCCACCAGCTGCAGGTTACTCGCAAACTCGCCCTTGTCGAGATAGAGATTGTCCTCCAGCCCGACGCGGCAGTTACCGCCCTGGCTCGCGGCCATGGCCACGATCGCAAACTCCATGCGCGAAATGCCGAAGGCGCTCCAGTTCGCGTCTTGCGGCAACAGGCCTTTCATGACGCTAAGTATCTCGGGTGTTGCCGGCGAGGCGTGCGGAATACCGAGGCAAAGCTGAAACATCGCCGGACCATCGATAAAACCCTCTTCGATCAGCTTGTGTGCAAACATGATATGGCCGGGTTCGAACACTTCGATCTCGGGCTTGACGCCGAGCTCGCGAATACGTTGCGCCATAATGCGCAAGTGCGAGGGTGTATTCACGAAAATGGTTTCACCGAAATTGAAAGTACCAACATCCAGCGTACAGATATCGGGTCGTAGCTCTTCGACATGATGCAGGCGCTCGAGCGGCTGCACCAGGGTCGTCCCGGGACCACCGACGGCAGCGTCATCCTCGCCCGGGGCGAAGCGCGCGCCCTCACTGGTGGTGAGGTTGATCAACACGTCGCTGCCCGAATCGCGAATCCGCTCGACGACCTCGCGAAATAATGCCGGGTCACCGGAACGCATCCCGGTTTCAGGATCGCGCACGTGGATGTGAACGATAGCCGCACCCGCTTTCGCAACCTCGATGCAGTCGCTCGCAATATGTTCCGGCGTGATCGGGTAATTCGGATGCTTGGCCTGGTTATTGTGTCCGCCGCTCACGGCACAGGTCAGAATCACTTCGTCAGACATGAGAAACTATTCCCCCTTGAAATCCGGCGTTCTTTTTTCGTTAAATGCCTTGATCCCCTCGCGCCGGTCCCTGGTCGGAACCGTGCGATTATAGGCTTCGATCTCGAAGGCAAGCCCGTCGGCGAGCGACATCTGTAACCCCCGATGGATCGCCTGGCGTGCCTGTCGCACCGCGATCGGCGCATTTGCGGCAATGGCTAATGCCGTCTGCAAGGCCTCGTGGAGCAATTGATCGGGACTGAAAACCTCGTTGACGAGTCCCCATTGGGTTCCGCCTGCACCGGGAATAATACCCAGGCTGGTTTCCGTCATCGCAAAACGCGCGATTTCCGAGGCATAAACAAAATCAACCGCCGCTGCAAGTTCACAACCACCGCCATAGGCCGCACCATTGACCGCCGCAATCGTCGGTACCGGGCAATCGATGACCGCTCGAATCATTCGCTCGTAGACCAGGTGTTGCGCGCACCAGGCCGCGTCGCTCATGCCATCGCGTTCCTTCAGGTCGCCCCCGGCACAGAAAGCCTTTTCGCCGGCGCCAGTCAAAATGGCACAGCGGTAATCGGCCTGATCGAGCGCCAGTTTTTCAAAGCAATGCATCAGGTCGGTTGCCATCTGCGTATTGAACGCATTGGCCACTTCGGGACGGTTCAGCGTGATTTGCAGGACATAAGCGGCCGGATTTTCCAGCACCAGTGTTTCATAGCTGCGATCGGTCATACGTGGTGGCAATTTGGCTTCAGGTTCGGCACTATATAGTACTTGATTCACTCCTGGAGGGGGAATAATAGATGAATCCAAATCAAGACGATAAAACCACGACGAAACACCTGATTTATACTTTCATCGCTTTCGTGGTTCTGGGTGTCCTGTTAATCATCGGCGCCAATATGGTCGGCTGAAAATCGGCCATCAATATCTTAACCCGGATCCAACCAGACGCCGTTCCGGAATCACGGGCGCCCTTCAGCCAGGTGGTCCTGGATGACCAGTATGCTTTCCTGTCGGGACTGGTCGCCGCAGACTTTCCCGCCGGTGTTGAAGTTCTGGGTGAAGTCGCCGCCGAAACCCGCGCAGTACTGGGCGCGATCGGCAGCATACTCGACGAGTTAAGCCTCTCCAAAGATCGCATCGTCAAGGTAGACGTACACCTCGCCGACCTGGATGATTTCGACGCGATGGACGCCGCCTACCGGGAATTCTTCAATGGTAATGCCTACCCTGCGCGCACCACGACCGAGTCGAAGCACCTGTTTGGTGGTAGCAAGGTCGAAATTACCTGCCAGGTCAGACGCTAATTCGTCACCCCGCCGGTCATCACCAGGTCATACGCCAGATTTTCAGTCTCGCGGTCGTGATCCAGATATTAGACCAAATCATTGAGCGAGCGGGGTATTGGTACTCGGGTTTCGATGCAGGACGCGAGCTAGCATAATATAGGCGCTCCCAAATATTAACTGCTTTATACTGTTTCGACCTGTGGCGGAGAACCAGCGATGACCGAACTGTGGCGCTTAGGCGCAGCCGATATAGCAACCCGCGTCACCAACCGCGAAATTTCTGCGACCGAGGTTACTGAACAAAGCCTGCAGCGACTGCAGGACGTCAATCCCGCGATTAACGCCGTGGTGCAGCAAATGCCTGAGGCTGCACTGGCCGCGGCACGTGCGGTCGACGACGCGATCGCCGATGGCCATTCAGCCGGAATACTGTCCGGGGTGCCGATTACCATCAAGGTCAATATCGACCAGCAGGGATTTGCCAACACCAATGGCATTCGAATTCAGCAAGACAATGTCGCCGGGCAGGACAGCCCGGTGGTGACCAACCTGCGCAAGGCCGGAGCGATTATCGTCGGCAGAACCAATACGCCGGCGTTTTCGATGCGCTGGTTTACGCGCAATTCCCTGCACGGGCACACGCTCAATCCACGCAACGCGAAGCTGACCCCGGGTGGTTCTTCGGGTGGCTCTGCCGCTGCGGTGGCGGCCGGCATCTGTGCGCTCGGACACGGTACCGATATCGCGGGTTCGATCCGCTATCCGGCCTATGCCTGCGGGTTGCACGGCATTCGACCGAGCCTGGGTCGAGTTCCAGCCGTCAACCTGTCGCTTCCCGATCGTCACATCGGCGCCCAGTTAACCGCGGTATCAGGCCCTATCGCCCGCAGCATAGCGGATCTCAGGCTTGGACTCGCCGCCATGTCGGCAGGCAGCGAGCTCGACCCCTGGTGGGTGCCAGCCCCACTTGAACAGTCGCCGGCACCGAAACAGGCGGCTCTATGCGTTTCACCCGACGGCCTCGAAGTCATGCCCCAGGTCGAACAGGCGTTGCGCGAGGCAGCCAGGCAACTCGAGGACGCGAACTGGCACGTGACCGAAGTCGAAAGCCCGCCGATGCGCCAGGCGATGGAACTGCAACTGCTGCTGTGGATGTCGGAGTACCATTACAGCGGGGG
>CALZHS010000462.1 GCA_945787265.1 uncultured Gammaproteobacteria bacterium
GCTATGGCTGGCACCACTGGCGTTGATCACGGCCCTGCAGGTTATCAGGGATGAAGATTCCATCCTCGATGGGGCAGCAAAGGGTGACTGGCGGGAAATCTGGCAGGTCGCGCTGGCAGCTCTCGTGTGTGGATTCTTCTGGGAAATGTGGAACTACGCGAGCCTGGCCCACTGGGAGTACTCGGTGCCTTACGTGCATCGCTTCGAGATTTTTCACATGCCGCTGCTCGGATACAGCGGTTACTTGCCTTTTGGCCTCGAATGTCTGGCGGTGGCTAAACTTCTGGATGTGCTCTGGCAACAAAAACGCGAAGCGTAGTCGGGATCTGTTTTCTGCAAAGAGGACCCCCAAGAAAAGGGGCGTGTAGCAAACCTTGGCCAGAAACGGATGCTCATTTAAAGTGTTATGATGGCTCGTCCATCGCTTGTTTTTGTTTGTTGAGCATAAATTCACGTCAATTAAAGGGTGAATGTTATGAAAAGCATCAAGCAGTTAGAGTTGATCCATGGACGAGTCAATTTGAGAACCTTATTGATCTATACCGGAATTCTCAGTGCGGGACTGGTAATTGGTTTTGCCCAGGGCCAAACTTCCAGGCAACCACCCGCAGAACACGAGGGTGTCAGCGTGGTTTCACTCGGCAAGCTCAAGGAATCCTCTTTAAAAATCCAGATTGGATTAAACGGGTACGAGATGAAATTGCGAGAGGTTACAGTTGCGCCAGGCGGTGCCATCAAAGAGCATAGTCATGCTAATCGCCCTGGGCTTGTGCAGACGATTTCTGGTTCCTGGACTGAAGTTCGTAGCGGTAAGGAGACAGACTTCCCGGCTTCAAAAAAAGTGGCTTTGATTGAGGACGAGAACACTGTTCACTGGCTCTATAATGATGGCGACGTGCCTGCTGTTGCAGTGGTTTGCGGATTATCAAAAGTCACTGAATAGCGGAGGTTGACAACTCCCGCCCGGTAAAAACGTGGCCTAAAACCGAGGGGCAAGCCTGGCTAAGCGTTCGCGTTCCCGGCAGTCTTGTTGTGCCAGCGCTCGACGACGTCGCGCAACTCAAAGCAGCGTTCGAGCAAGGCCAGATCGGATGCCCCGATGCCCGCGTCGGTCATGTAGTCGCGCCAGGTCGCCGTCACCTCGAGCACCTCGCCGCCGATTTCGTGGGCGAGCTGATCGGCCACACCCATGCGCAGCGCCGCGGCCTGGATATTGTCGGCGCTTGGGGCGCTTCCGAAAGGACCGATAGCGATGGCATGCGACCCCTGCAGGCTGAGCTGGGGCACGATATCGTAGCCGGGAGAAAACGTGTAGTCGGAAGCCGACGATTGCTTCATGAAGGCGTGGTTCCGCAGGTGGTCGTCAGTGTTGCCGATCGCGACGTTGAACAGCATGCGGCGAAACACGACCGCGCCGAGGTCGCTGGTCAGATGACCGATGCGCTTGCCGAGCTGGGTAATGCCAGGATACGACATCGTCGATTCGTCGATCTCGGTGATGTCGAATTTGTTGATGAGACTCGCTACCGAGACCAGATGATGCTGCTCGTTGGGGGACTGGTCGAAGCGTTCCACCAGCAGCACCGGCCCGCGATCGGTTTCCGTGAGGTCCACATCCGGCACCTCGATGCCGGCCTCGCGCGCCATGCGCATCGATGCAAGCTCGACCCGGCACATATCGACCAGGTCCGAGTCGCGGTTGAATTTCGTGATCCACTCACGGCCGTCGTGTTCGATGAGTGACTTGGGTCGCGCACCACCGATGCCGCTGCCGTGGAAAAAGTAGGGTTCCAATGCGCGGTCCACTTCCTTTCCGGCCTCGATATCAGTGGCAATGTGCTGCAAATGCACAAGGTTCTCGAACGGTCGTTCGGGTGGCGGCCGCACCGGGTCGTCGATATTCGGTGTGAAGTGCAATGCGCCCACGCCTTCGCCCGAGGCGGCGAGCAGGAATTCGACTTGCGTGACCGGCGGCGGTTGGCGGGTTTTGGTGAGCCAGCGCCTGCCCCACTCATCGGGTCCCGCGTCGATCAAAACGCCGAACATTGCGGGCGTGTCGCGGGTGCGATGTTTGACATGGATGTCTTCGTTCAAGGGCAGGTTGATCGGGTCGAGAGCAAATGACTGCGGATGATTGATATAGGCTTTCGCGTATTTGAAGCGGCCGGCCTTGTCGTCGACGATCAATTGACCGGCGAGCATGATCGTGCCGTCGCCAAGGTCCGCGTGGATG
>CALZHS010000463.1:0-1254 GCA_945787265.1 uncultured Gammaproteobacteria bacterium
ATAAAAATATATGTTATGGCTTGTCTTTGCCAAAGTACGACTGCACGTATCTGAATGAATTACCGGTCAGCCCTACACCCCGCGTGGTCGAACGGTAAATCGATACGGTCTTGCCGGTCTGTTGTGTTCCATAGCCGCCGATATTGATTACGGCCAGGGGGTTTTGTGAGCGGTCTCCCAGGTATTCAATCATGTATCTTGGTTGTTCATAGGCATCCAGCGAGGTCGTGGCCGTCTGCGATGCCGTGGTCCAGGTAGTGTCAGCGAAATAGTTTGGGCTCGTATAAGTTACATCGCTGGCCATTACGGTAAAAAGTCCAAGTGCATTATTGGGACCAGTATTTGCAAAATCTGCATTCGTGTTCGAGTCCTCGATGAAGTCCTGGGCACTGTCAAGGCCAACTTCGGCCGCCTGGAACATGAGCCCGGTCTCGCGCTGGTTACCCGCCATGGCGAGGTCCGTGGTGGTGCGCTGAATTGAAGTCAGACCGAGCATGGTGAGGCTGACGAGGATAATCAAACTGACTACCAGTGCGACGCCTTGCTGTTTTTGTCGGGTAGAAGAAATCATGATGTACCTATGCGATTACGCAGTGCGATAGTGGTCGTAAAAACCTGGCGCAGCCGACGATCGGCCGGCGTGGTGGTTGCGCCGTTAAAAGTGTAAGTCTGGGGGTCGTCAGCCACGAAATCGTCGATCGACTGCAGCAGCAGCATGATTCTGATCGATACCACGTTCTGGAAATTGGGTCCGACGTTATTCGAGGTTACGTACTGATTCGGAAACTGGTCGTTGTCGCTATCGATGCCGTACAGGACCTGCATGTCCTGCACGCCTTCCACCAGTTCCTGGGCTGCGCCGTTAAACTCCTGGCGGAACAGCGCGGGTAAACCACTGGCGCCGTTACCGATGGAATAGGTGACGGTTTGCAGTTCAATGACCATCGCGTCGTTTTCGAACTGCTGGCTCTTGTTCGCGCCCAGGCTGATCAGGCGCTGGTCTGAAGTGGTGCCGGGAACGACGTTCGTTACCGGCAGAATATCGGCCTCGGCCTCGATCAGCAGGTCATTCTCCCCGCAGCGTGCGACCAGGATTATATCGCCGGCACCGATCGTGTTGATGGTGTCGGTGTAAATTCTTTGATCCGTTGCAACGGTGAACGGCGCTTCGACATTGGTCTGGCCAGGCTTGCCGCCGCGAACGATCAGCGTGTCCGAACCGTTAAGCCCGGTATTGTTGGTGCCCGCAATTGC
>CALZHS010000463.1:1264-3489 GCA_945787265.1 uncultured Gammaproteobacteria bacterium
TGTTGGTCCCCTCGATCGCTTCCTCGCCGAGGAAATCATGAAAGTCGGTATCGTAGCCGGTAACGTTGCCGACGTTTAACGCGTCGTTAATGTTGTTGGTGTCAGTCGGGTCGAAAGAGATACATCCCCATTGATTGGTGAGGCGCAGGTCCTGGCTCATCGAGTCGAGTGCGAAACGGCCGTTTTCCTGGATTTCGGCAAGCGCATTGGTAAATGCGAAAGTGGCCTTGTTGCCAACATACACTTGCACGATACCACCCAGCAGGAACAGGCTGATGACCAGCGAAACCAGTATCTCGACCAGGGAAATACCCATTTGTTTGCTGAAACGTCTCATTGTGCCACCGCCAGTGTGTAACAGGTTAAATCGGTTGCAACAGCCGGATCACAACCGGTGCCGGTTGCGCCGGTGCCGTCGTCATCCCACATGACGTTGATCAGCAATCCATCGGCGTTGCTGCCGATGATGCCGCGTCCACCGGGTAGATTGCCGACCATGGTCGCCCAGTCCGCGATATCGGCGTTCACCATTTGCGCATTGGAGCAGTTATTGGTGATGCAATCCTGGGGTGAACTGCTGGCGGTGTCGGCGCCATCGTAAGTATTGAACTCACTGATATTGGCGCGAATCCGGTCTGACATGTTATACGCCATCCAGACGGCCTGGCTGTGATTAAGCGAGCTCGAATTCTGGTTCATCGCGGTAATTTGCAACGATGCAATACCGAGTAAACCCACCGAAATCACGAGCAGTGCAATCATTGCTTCGATCAGGGTCACGCCCTGCTGGATCTGTTTTTTGACTAACATGCTGAACCATCCTGGAATCTGACCCGGCCGGTATTGGAAATAGTAATGGTCTTGCCATACGGGCCGGTACGATTGTCACAAAGCTGAAAGCTGCCGGTGGAGGTGGCAAATCCGCGATAGTCGTAGGTGACCTGGGTTGCGAACGTGGTCGGCGTCAGGGTCTGGTTGCCGGTCAGCGCCTGCTGAGCCCGCAGCACTTCTTCAGCCGCATCAAAGGTATTACTGCCGTCGGCGTCGATGTAAACTATCCAGCCATCTTCCCAGTTGTTGCCGCCGGTGCAGGTCGCGGCATCGTTGCTGACGCAGATGGAGACCTGCTGGCTTCGTTTGACCGCTTCACTGCGGGCGTAAGCCAGGTGACCGATCAACGTATTGATGTTCGTGACCAGCCGGTCGTTCTGATTGAAAGTCGTCATCGACGGTATCGCGATTGCCATAACGATGGAAACCAGCGCAACCGTGATAATCAACTCCAACAATGTAAAACCTGAATTCTTTTTCATGCTTGTATCCTAATTCAATCGGGAGAAAAGTCTGCTTAAACAAGATAGGATATGAAAAAGCACCGATAAACGGTACATAGCTCTAAAAACCGCTGAAATCAAGCACATACAAGTTGAGAAACGCGTCACAAATGTCCACCGACAAGCACAATTCAGGTTCGATCAGGAGCTTTGTTCGCCGACGCGGTCGCATGACTGACGCGCAGAAAAATGCGATCCGGCTGTACTGGCCTTCATACGGACTCGAGTTTCGACAAAACGGGCTGGAATTGCCCGCCGGATTCGATGCGCTGAAGCTTGAAATCGGCATTGGCAATGGTGATGCTTTACTCCACATGGCCGCCGCAGATCGCGGCAGCCTGTATATCGGGGTCGAAGTGCATACCCCCGGTATCGGGCGCTGCCTGAACCAGGTCCACCAGCTGGCGCTGACCAACGTACGCCTGGTCATGCACGATGCGGTCGAGGTGCTCGAGTCTATGATTACGCCCGGGACGCTGGACCGAATCCTGCTGTTTTTCCCGGATCCCTGGCATAAAAAACGTCATCACAAACGGCGTATCGTCAATCAACACTTCCGGGATCTGGTTTTCCGGGACCTGAAACCGGGCGGGTCGATCCACATGGCGACCGACTGGCAAGACTATGCCGAATCCATGGCGGCCCAGTTTCTGGCGGATGCTCGTTTTTCAAATGCGGGCGATGCCAGCGGCTACGCCGAACGCCCGGACTACCGGCCGCAGACGCGCTTCGAGCAACGTGGCCTCAGGCTTGGGCATGGTGTCCACGATCTGGTGTTTACTAAAAAACCAGATTCATCATCACCAGCATGACAAAGATGAACAGGATACTCATAAAAATACCGGCCCGCATAAAGTCCGGTACCCCGTAGCCGCCGGGACCTTTTATCAG
>CALZHS010000464.1:0-1849 GCA_945787265.1 uncultured Gammaproteobacteria bacterium
TGACCTCATCCCCGGGCGTCGGCGACCGCCTGCTGAGTTTAAGATGGGGCAACTCTGTTGTCACCTGGTTACAGGACAAGAGTGCAAGGTCCGCATTTTCGCTGGCCTTGATCAACTCAACCGGAAACGCGGCCTCGATGTCGGGAAGATAACCCAGGAACCTGATAAACACCGGCTCCATGCCCTCGGCAATCAGCGCCTCGAGGATGGTATCGTCCTCCAATGGCAGCGCGACATGCCGATTGGTCAGCAAGGCTCCGCTGTTGCTGACCACGAAACCGGTACCGGTGAAGTGTCGTTCGGCAACTTCCCCTTCGCCTTCCAGTGTCAGCAGCGGCTGACCGCGCAAAGTGAACAGGGGATTACCCTCTTTATCGGTCTGGTAACGTAGCATGCGCCCGGATTCGACATCGCGAAAAGCGTAAGCACCCTGCAGAAAAACGATTGAACGGGTCGCCTCGGCGATGATTCGAGTGCTTGCGGCGGAACGCTGTTCCAAAAGCTTCAGTCGCTCGGCGGCATCGCTCAGCGAGTGACGCAACTCCTGGCGCAAGCGGTTGAGGTCGGCTGGACGCAGGGCTTCCTCGCTAGTGCGGGTCAGCGCGCGCGCAAAATCCTCAAGCCGATATGCGCTGCGCTCAGCCTGCTGTTGCAGCTCGATATTGGCGCGGTATTGCTGGTAAACAATCGCGGTCAACCCCACCAGCGCCACGATCACACCGACGCGAAACAAAATCGTGGTTTTGAGCGCCAAGTCCACGCAAAAATCGCGAAAAGCCTTTTGCAGGCGCTCGAGCCGAGGCCGGCGGCTGACGCGGGTGTAATCGATAACATCGTCGAGCATATCGCCGAGTGAGCGCTTGACCCGGTCACCCTGGTGGTGGAGACGATAGCGTGACAGAGGACCCTTATCGCCAAATTCGATCAGGTCGCGCGGCTCAAGCTGTTTCGAGTCGACCCGGTTACCGTTTATCCACAGCGGATTCTGATTGCGTGCTTCAATCTCGTATCCATCCCCTGAGCGATGCAACCGCGCGACAACCCCATCCTTCAATGGTTCGCTACCCGCCTCGGCGACACGAATCATGTCTTCCTCGTTGAGCGATACGTCGAGCGCGGTGCCATTCAGCCAGGATGCGGTGCCGCGCGCTGGTCCGGTAAGAATTTCTAGCGAAGCAGGCGCATTACGTTGTTCCCCGTTGCCCTTGTCGTTATCAACCATCGCGTTTATCCACCAGAACTATGACCGTGATATCCGCTTATTGATTTCAACCCCGAAGCAAGCAGGGCCGGTAGCGATGAGGATCAAAAGGTCGATTTAAAAATCCTGCTGGGGGACCATGGCGTCACCAACCGGCCAGACCGCATCGGTCATCCACATACCTTCGAACTCTCCATCGAGTTGCTTGCTGAGCCGGAACGCAAAAACAATTTCAACGCCATTTTTCCCTTTCAACTGCACCAGTTGGTAAGCATCGTTGTCGTCATAAACGACCTCGCTGAATTCGCTCTCGACATGATCAACCATGATGCCGTAAACGTCGTTTTTTACCATTTGCGTGAACTTGTCCAACGGGCCGGTATTGACCTTGTTGGCCGGTGACGCAAATCCGAAGGTAGTGGCAATACCGGCATCGGCAAATGGCTGGTCGTTATTGGCAAGCGCATTGATCACGATCCTGACGACATCCTGGGGCTGCAAGTCTAATCCCGGTTGCGGTATCACCGCCTCGTCTGCAACGTTTGAAAGCGCCGCGTGCACTGGTATTGCACCCAGGCATGCAAGTATGAGGACCATTAGCGGCGCATATTTAAAACTATACATATTTATTATCCTCCGGCGCCAAGA
>CALZHS010000464.1:1931-4154 GCA_945787265.1 uncultured Gammaproteobacteria bacterium
TGTTGCCGGTTTCGGTCCAGCCGGCGAATATCAAGCTGCAAAACACCATCTCCTGCATTAGTGATCAATCCAGCCTGCAGGGACGCCACAAGGAGTATTCCGCGCGCAACAACTCGGAAGAAGCGAAATCCCGGTTTTCGGAATGGATGATGGCCGAGAATTTCGGCGACCGGAAATCAAAAGTCAGCTTCCTGTGGAAACCGCAGGACGACAAGGGTCCTTCGATCCGCATCGAAACCTCTGACAAGGCGCATAACCTGGTCAAGATACGTTCCTACACCAACAGCAGCCTGATCGTGGTTTCATCGGCTTCCAACCCGTTTTCGACCGAAAGCTGGACCTTCATCTTCAATTTTGCCGTGGAAACCATGATTGCCACCCGCGTGCAAAGCAATATCGGCGTAGTCAAGGGCGAGGTCATTACTTACAACTGTCAATTCGATAGTCTCGAGCCGGTGATGGGTGATTCGGACAAGACCGTGGGTTGAGATGACGGCATTTGTGCCGTTCAGATCCTGTTCATCAACAGTCGGTATGCTTCATGCGTTATCCGTCACGCTAATCCGATAAAACGGTTGATTTTGCTGGGTAACACCATTATGGTTGTCGGTTACCAAAGGTTACGGGCATCGATAAAATAATAGAATCCCGGCCGATAACGATAAATTTTGAGTCACGACAAACAGCCGAGAATTCCCTACCATGCCGAGTGATGATCATCTTGTACGCTTCGTCGATATACAAAAAAGTTACGACGGAGAATCGCTGGTTGTAAAAAACCTGAATCTGGACGTGGCCAAGGGCGAGTTTCTGACCATGCTCGGGCCATCGGGTTCCGGCAAGACCACCTGCCTGATGATGCTGGCGGGGTTTGAGCCAGCAACCCACGGTGAAATCTACCTCAAGGAAAACCCGATCAACAAGGTACCTCCGCACAAGCGCGGTATCGGCATGGTGTTTCAGAACTACGCGCTGTTTCCGCACATGACCGTGGCTGAAAACCTGGCTTTCCCGCTGGAAGTGCGCCACGTGGAGAAATCGGAGCGCGAACAAAGGGTCAATCGTGCGCTCGACATGGTGCAGCTCGGCGCGTTTGGTGACCGGCGCCCGGCGCAGCTCTCCGGCGGGCAGGCGCAGCGAGTCGCGGTGGCGCGTTCGCTGGTATTCGACCCGGACCTGGTATTGATGGATGAACCGCTGGGTGCGCTCGACAAGAATTTGCGCGAGCAGATGCAGTATGAAATCAAGCATATCCACGAAAACCTCGGTCTGACCGTGGTATACGTAACCCACGACCAGAGCGAAGCCTTGACGATGTCGAACCGCATCGCGGTATTTGACGACGGCATCATTCAGCAATGTGCACCGCCCGAAGTGCTTTATGAGCAGCCTGATAACGCTTTCGTGGCCAACTTTATCGGCGAAAACAATCGCTTCGTGGGCAAGGTCGTCGAAGACAATAGCGATACCGTCAGGGTCGAGATCGATAACAATGCCGGGACCGTTATCGCCAAAAAAGTCAACGTCGAAGGAATGGGTGCCAGGAGCACTTTATCGCTGCGTCCTGAACGCGTTACCGTCAATCCGGAACCGGGTTCGGTACCGAATATTTTTTCCGGTCTTGCCGAAGAGCTGATTTACCTGGGTGATCATATTCGCACCCGTTTCACGGTCCTCGGGCACGACGATTTTATTGTAAAGATTCCTAATTCCGCCACTCACGCTCACCTCAAGGAAGGTGATACCGTAAATATCGGCTGGAATGCGGAAGACTGCCGGGCCTTGGACCCGTCCGATTAACCGCGCAGTTCCCATGTAGCTAGAGATGTAAACCGAAGAGGAGAAACTCTAAAATGAAGATAACATTGAAACAAACCCTGCTGGCTTCAGTGGTTGCGGTTACCACCGCGGCTCAGGCTGAAGTGAACGTTGTTTCATGGGGTGGTGCATACACCGCCTCGCAGCAAAAAGCGTATCAGGAGACCTACAAGGATCCCGATAATATTAATTTCATCAACTATAACGGTGGCCTCGGTGAAGTTCGCACCCAGGTCGAATCGGGTAACGTGACCTGGGACATCGTCGACGTGCTGCCACACGAAGCCCGTGTTGGTTGCGATGAAGGCCTGTTCGAGGAACTCGACCGCAGCGCGTTTAAAGCTGCGCCCGACGGCACCTCGATGGACGACGACATCATGGTCGAAGTTCCGAATGACTGCGTTG